>JACFMZ010000097.1 GCA_019455105.1 Bacteroidota bacterium
GTGTTCGATATTCAATATTAAATTCTGTCAATTCCACAGGAAGAGTTCCCGAAGAATTCCAACTCACGCTGTCAATATACAGTGTCCAATCGGGCGAAGCGTCCGGCGCATACAACATAATTGCATCAAGCGAAAGAATTGCGCTGTCTAACACACCATTTCCTCCCGCAAAACTCGTCCATCCCGCTCCGGGAATTTTCCACTGATATAAATGCCATTCACCGTCGTTAATCACATTTATTTTTGCGGAAAGTTCTGTTTTATCCGTTATTCCTGTTCGTTGGTCATCAATCGTAACAGCGACTTGCGCACCGCTTGGTGCGGAAGAAGTTTTCATCCAAAATCCAAAATATCCACTGTTGGAAAATTGATAATTATTTGTTCTGTTTCCAGTTCCGGAAAGAAGTCGGACAGACCAATCTGTACTTACAGCCGCACTATCTTTTAAAACAACTTTTAAGGATTTTGTTCCGCCGAATGCTTGTTCGCTCGATTGCGCTGAAGTTGATGATTTTGAAATCCCGACTGTACTTCCGCTGTATGTCGGCGCTTTATCAAAACGTCCGACGCCGTTTTCAAAATTATCAAATCCCGTATTGAACACAATTCCAACTCCAAACGCACTAGCGATTGCGCCCCACAATTCCGGTTCGCTTCCGTCATTTCCTAACGCCCACATTCCCGTTCCGCCCACATTTTTTATTTTTATGGAATCAAATTTTTTCGACCAACTCAGTGAATCATCATACCACGTTTGTCTCCACGTAGTTCCGTTGTGATAACGATACCACGGAACATTATACGTTGCATCAACAAATTGATTTGCTAAAGGAATCGTATCGATGTAATTATTTTTTATGGAACTCCATGTGCGCGACGTTGCGCTTCCCGTTGCCGCTGCCATTCGCGTACTGCTTTCAACAGGCCAATCATATCCGTAATTGGGAAATCCCGCCAAAAATTTTCCCGCAGGGCAATTTACGCCTAAATAATAATCCACACTGCGCAACACGTGACGAATGGAAATATTATTCGATGCCAATAACGGCGAAACCGGTCCCGCCGTTGTGCTTGTTGACCAATAATAATCATACAACATTGCAAAATAAAAATCCGTTACAGAATTCAACGCAGTAAAAAATGTAGAAGTAAAAACTCCGTTCCAATCTACCGCAGGAAGTTCAATGACAAATTCATAGCCGTGCGCTTTTAACGAATCACCAAGTTGTTTCATAAATACGCGAAAACTATCTTTATTCGTCGCGCTCACTCCTTCAAAATCAACATTCAATCCATCGGCATTGCGCAACGCTAATTGTGTTAATGTGTTTTGAATAAGATTATTTTTTTTCGTCTGGTTATTTAAAATTGCAGAATGTCCGCCGAATAATACAAGCGCAAGGTGAACTTTTACACCGTTTGCTTTTGCCGCATTGACAACAGATGCGCCTGCTGCTGCGCCCCAATTATGCGTGCTGGAAAATCCTCCCGTTGCCGTATCAATATCCGCACTGAAATAGACAAGATGCGTCAATAAATTCCACTGATAATTTGTTTGCAAGCCATTTTGCCAATACGGATGAAATCCGTACACAATTTTATTCAACGATTCTGTTTTAAAAGAACGAGGACGTTTTGCGATCGCAGGTTTTTCTAAATGTTGATTTGCCAATTCAGGATGAGCATTATAAAATTCCCATTCACGCTGATGAGAAGATTTATTTTCTTGCGGCGCTTCATCTTGTGCAAAAAGAAAAAATGTAAAACTAAAAAAGAGTGCAACTACATATTTCATTAAAAAATTTTTCCCCTTATCATAATGAAAAATCATAGAAGAAAATAAAAAAATATTTCTTCATTCGCACTACGCTATATCACATATTGTGATATAGAAAATAAATAAAAAAATCCCGCCTAATTATAAGCGGGATTTTTTTGCTAATGTAATAATTTGAAAATTTGAAAATATTTACTCTTCTTCGTTCTGCCGCAGTTTTTCTAAAACGGAAAAATCTTCCAACGTTGTTACATCGCCGACGGTTTTTGACCCGACCGCAATTTCGCGAAGCAATCGTCTCATAATTTTTCCGCTGCGTGTTTTCGGCAGCGCATCGGTAAATCGAATTTCATCCGGCTTCGCCATTGCGCCGATCTCTTTTGCAACATGCTGACGCAGTTCTTCTTTCAATTCGTTTGACGGAGAATATTTTCCTTCCAACGTAACAAAGGCGCAAATAGCTGAGCCTTTAATTTCATCGGGCCTTCCAACAACGGCGGCTTCGGCAACCTGCGGATGAGACACAAGCGCGCTTTCTACTTCCATTGTGCCGAGCCGATGACCTGATACGTTAATCACATCATCAACGCGCCCCATCACCCAGAAATAACCGTCTTTATCCTTTCGCGCACCGTCTCCCGTGAAGTACATTCCTTTCACCTCATTCCAATACGTGCGTTTAAACCGTTCGGGGTCGCCGTACACTCCGCGCATCATTGAGGGCCACGGTTTACGAATAACGAGATATCCGCCTTTGTTCGGCGGAACTGATTTTCCGTCTTTTGAAACAACATCGGGTTCAATTCCAAAGAACGGCAGCGTCGCCGTTCCCGGTTTGGTGGGAATTGCGCCGGGAAGAGGCGTAATCATTATTGCACCGGTTTCCGTCTGCCACCAGGTATCAACAATTGGGCATTTTCCCTTTCCGATAATTTTATTGTACCAAATCCATGCTTCGGGATTAATCGGTTCGCCGACACTGCCGAGTAAACGAAGCGAACTTAAATCATGTTTTAAAGGCCATTGTTCGCCCCATTTTATGATTGCACGAATTGCTGTCGGCGCCGTGTAAAAAATTGAAACGCGATATTTTTCAACAATTCTCCAGAAGCGATCCGGCTCCGGCCAGTTCGGCGCGCCTTCATACATAACCACCGAAGCGCCGACAGAAAGCGGTCCGTACACTGTATAACTGTGTCCGGTTACCCAGCCGATATCTGCTGTGCACCAATAGGTGTCATCATCTTTAATATCAAAAACATATTTTGTAGTAAGATGACAGCCGAGAAGATAGCCGGCGGTTGTGTGTAAGACTCCTTTTGGTTTTCCTGTTGTTCCGCTGGTGTATAAAATGTAAAGCGGATGTTCTGAATCAAGTTTCTCGGCTTCGCAGGCAGCGGATTCTGTTTCGGTTAAGCCATGCCACCAATAATCGCGTCCCGGTTCCATATGAACTTCAGAATTTGTGCGGCGCACAACAACAACGCTTTCAATGCTCGGTGTGTGCTGCAATGCTTTGTCCACATGTTCTTTCAATAGAACAACCTGCCCTCTTCTATATCCGCCATCCGCCGTTACCACAAGTTTTGCACCGCAGTCGTTAATCCGATCTTTTAATGCTTCGGAACTAAATCCGCCGAAGATAACCGTGTGAACAACGCCGAGACGCGCACAGGCAAGCATAGAAATCGGAAGTTCCGGAACCATTGGAAGATAAATCGCAATACGATCTCCTTTTTTAATTCCAAGTTTTTTCATTACGTTGGCAAACTTGCACACCTGCCGGTGCAGTTCAGCATACGTTAAGGTTCGCTTATCGCCCGGTTCACCTTCCCAAATAATTGCCGCTTTATTTTTCTTCCAGGAATTAAGATGACGATCGAGACAGTTATAGGAAGCATTAATTTTTCCGCCGACAAACCATTGAGCAAACGGCAGCTTCCATTTTAAAACCCGATTCCATTTTTTAAACCAGAAGAGTTCCTGTTCGGCAACCTTTCCGTAAAACTTTTCAGGATTTCTAATTGATTCGGCATACATTTTTTTATACTGGTTGAAAGATTTGATGTATGCTTTTTCGGAAAATTTCGAATTGGGTTTAAAGATTCGTTTTTCTTTTAATACCGAATCGATATTCGTTGACGCGGCGACGTTCGTCGGCATGACTGCTCCTCCTTTAATAAAATTTCAGTGAATTAAATTACTTACTGAGAAAATAATGATGCGATGAGAGAATTGCAAGCAAAGCAGGGGCAGATTAAAATTTATTCTTCTAATTTGTTTAGCGAATAAATTAATTATTAATTTCTCAATTAATGAAGTAAATCTGTAACAAGGTTGTAACCAAGTACAAAACTTATTATCAGCATCAACAATCCAAAAAAACGGGTAATTTTATGAATTGTTGCCGGTTCAAATCGCATTTTATGGCGCTCAACAAGTTCAATAAGTGTAAAAAACCATGTTGTTACGCCAACGCCGGTTCCCAACGCAAACATCGCATTATCAATTGTGGTCCTGTCAATTATCCGATAACTATGAACAATACCGGCAATCGTAATCCAATACGCAAGAAACGACGGATTGGAAAAATACATTGCCATACCGAGCAAAAAGAAACGTTTAAATCCCTGAGAATCATCCGCCTCTTTAGGTTTTAAATGCGGATCATGAAGTTTGAAAAATGTGGTCTTTACGCCGTAACCAAAAAATACGGAAAACGTAGCCACACGGAAAATAAATTCTAATGAAGGATAAGTAAGAAGAGAAGAAATACCAAAAATTGCTCCCGCACAGTACACCACATCCATAACCGCAGATCCGGTTCCAATCATCATTCCCTGACCTGTTTTGTTTTGTAACGCTTTCATCATTACCGCTAAATTTATCGGCCCGATGGGAACTGTCGTTAAATACCCGATAATGAAACCTACCAGAAGAGCAATCATTAACCACCTAATGTAAACAAAAAAACAATTTTCACCATTGTAGAAAACTCATATTCTTATTCCTTTTACTGATGAAACAATAAAATTTTTCCGTTTTAGAAAAAGATTTCCCCGATGCTGATGTATATTAGTAGGAAAGTTTACCGTAAGTTGCAAGATTTTTTTTGAGATGAAAATTTTTATATCGCAGCGCTGCTGAAAAGCAATTCTTCCGAAATTTCTCCCCGCTCTTTAATTTCTGCAAGAAGATCAATAATCGGATTCATTTCAAGATACTGCATAAGATGCTGGCGAAGCTTTGAAGCATTTTTCACGCCGCGCAGGTAACCGGAATAAAATTTCCGCATTTCAATGACACCGCGCCGCTCGCCCTTAAAAGCGGAAGAACTTTTTAACAAATCAATACACACATCAATTCTCTCCTGTAACGAACGTTCGGGAGTTACTTCGCCGGTTAAAAAATAATGTTTGGTATCGGCAAAAATCCAGGGATTATCAATTGCGCCGCGCCCGATCATAACGCCGTCACATCCGGTCTCATCAAAAACAGTTTTTATTTGTTCCGGCTCCGTCAAACTTCCGTTGACAACAATCGGAATGTTCACAGCGGCTTTCACTTTTTCAATCCAATGATAATCAGGAATTCCGCTGTGCCCCTGCGAGCGGGTGCGGCAATGAACGGTTAATGCCTCAATGCCGGTTTGCTCTAACATTTTTGCGACTTCAACAATTTGAATGGATTTTTCATCCCAGCCGAGACGCGTTTTAACCGTTACCGGTAGTTTGGTTGACTTTACAACATTTTCTACAATGCGATTCATCCGCGGTAAATCTTTCAGCAAACCGGCGCCGGCGCCTCGCCCTGCAACATTCTTCACCCAGCATCCCGCGTTGATATCAATAAAATCAGGATTCAGTGTATCCGCCATTTTTGCCGCGCCTTCCATAGAATTTTCATCGCCGCCGTAAATTTGTATTCCCAGCGGACGCTCTTCTTCCGTGAAGAGCATTTTGCGATAAGTCTTTTCTGAATTCCGCACAAGTCCGTCGGAATTGACAAACTCCGTAAACATAATATCCGCGCCGAGCCGCTTACAAATAATTCGAAACGGCTGTTCAGTAACATCTTCCATCGGTGCAAGAAGCAGCGGTTTCGATATTTCAATTTTCCCAATCTTCATTTTTAAAAATTCTTATCTCGTAATTCGTTCGGCAATAAATTGGGCAAATTGTTTTGTTCCAATTTTAGAATTAGGATTTAAATCCCGGGTTACTTTACTCGGGTCTTTCAAGGTTTCTGTAATTGCGGAATGAATTTTTTCCGCCGCTTCTTTTTCACCAAGATGATTAAGCATCATCGCCGCGGCAAGAATAAGAGCGGAAGGATTGGCAATATCTTTTCCTGCAATATCAGGAGCGCTGCCGTGAACGGCTTCAAAGATGGCTGCGTCTTTCCCGATATTGGCTCCCGGAGCGACACCGAGTCCGCCGACTAAACCGGAACAAAGATCGGAAAGAATATCGCCGAATAAATTCGTCGTCACAATAACATCAAATTGATGGGGATTTAAAACCAGCTGCATTGCCATATTATCAATAATAATATCATTGCATTCAATCTGCGGAAATTCGCCCGCTACCTGCCTGCCGACTTCCAAAAATAATCCGCCGGTGTATTTCATAATATTGGCTTTATGCACAATCGAAACTTTCCGGCGGTGATGTTTTACGGCGTATTCAAATGCCGCACGGACAATTCTTTCGGAACCAAACCGCGTTACAATACCGATTGTTTCAGCGGCGCTTTTTTGCGCATCAATATAATGTTCAATGCCGGAATAAAATTCTTCAATATTTTCGCGGAACATAACGATATTAACATTGCTGTAGCGGGAAGGAACGCCTTCAAACGATTTTGCCGGACGAAGATTAATGTATAAATCAAATTCTTTTCGCAGCGCAACATTAACGCTTCGAAATCCTTTTCCCAATTGTGTGGTAAGAGGACCTTTTAATGCTGTTTTATTCTTTTGAATGGAAGCAATTGTTTCTTCAGGAATCGGGTCTTTATATTTTTCAATTCCCGACATTCCTGCATATTGAACATCCCATTGAATCGGAACGCCTGTTGCTTCAATAACTTTTATCGTCGCTTCAGTGATACTTGGACCGATTCCGTCGCCGGGAATTAACGTGATGGTGTACATTTAGACTTCCTTAAAATTTTACAAATATACAAAAAAATCAGAAGCAGTTCAAAAGACAGGTTATTTTCATATCCTTTCATTGATTAAGCACATTTTTTTCGGTACATTGATACAATTCTTTTTCGTCCGATGCTTAATAGTATCGGACATTCTATTTATAGAACTAATTGAGTTCCGTTTGAAAAAATATTTTAACTTCATAAAAATTGAACATACACTGTTTTCACTCCCAATGATTTACTCGGGAGTCTTTCTTGCCTCGCACGAAATTCCTTCACTACGACTTTTAATTCTGGTTCTTACGGCTGCAATAGGGGCGCGGTTAATTGCCATGACTCTAAACCGCATTATTGACCGCGAAATTGACAAACGAAATCCACGCACACAAAACCGCGAACTCGCCAAAGGAACAATGAACTTAGCGGAAAGTTTCGGCATTCTTATTCTCGGATTTGCGCTCTATCTCATTTCCGCCAAACTAATTTCGGATTTTTGTTTTCAGCTTTCGCCGATTCCGCTGATTATTTTTGTTGTGTATCCGTATCTAAAACGCTTTACGCCTCTGGCACATTTCGGAGTCGGTTTGGGTTTGGCAATGGGACCACTCGGAGGATTTTTTGCCGTTACCGGTTCAATGGAGCGGTTTACCGAAGCGATGATGCTTCCGCTCTTTAATGTTTTTTGGGCAACAGGATTTGATATTATCTATTCAACATTGGATGAAGAATTTGATAAGAAGGCAGGGTTATTCTCCTTTCCGTCGCGGTTCGGGAAAAAACGCGCATTACAAATTTCAGCGCTTCTTCATCTGCTGGCATTTTTTGTTTTAACGGCGCTGGTTATAATTTCACTCAAAGCGCTGATTGCCGTTCCGTTTCTTTTGTTAAGCGGTTTTCTGTTGTGGCTGGAACAACACAAAGCAGAAGATGTTGAACTGGCATTTTTTAAAATTAATATTGTTTTAGGCTTCAGCGTTTTGCTGATGGTGCTGGTAAGCATATAATTTCTACCATTGAATTAAAATTTTTATGAAAGTCATTCTCGGCATTACGGGCAGTTCCGGCGCAGCATACGCCGTAGATTTTCTGAAAAAATCTGAAGCAGAAAAATTTCTTATCGTCAGTAAATGGGGAAAAGTGCTGCTGAAAGACGAATTGAACATTACCGAAGAAGATTTACAGCCGTACATAAAAAAACAATTTGATGATAAAGATTTAACGGCGCCGACCGCTTCCGGTTCAAACGTGTTTGATGCGTTTGTTATTCTTCCCTGCTCAACTTCAACGCTCGGAAAAATTGCTTCCGGAATTGGTGATACGCTTATTACGCGGACGGCGCAAGTTGCATTAAAAGAACGTTTCAAACTTGTCCTCTGTCTCCGCGAAACGCCAATGTCAACATTATCACTGGAACAATGCGCAAAACTTTCAGGATACGGCGCGATAATTATGCCGATTTCTCCGCCGATGTATTTTAAACCAAAAAGCGCGGATGAATATCTTTCTGCGTTCACCGATAAAGTTCTCGGCGTCATCGGAGAAAAGAGAAGTAAGGGCTGGCGCGCAGAAGAGTTTGAATAAGTAACGGCATGCGGGTGGTAAAAATTTTTAAAAAGTGTAGAAAGCAGTATATTTTAATTTATGTTCGATAACTTACAAGACTTTATAAAACATCTCGAAAAAAACGGCGAACTACAGCGAATAAAAGTTGAAGTTGATCCGGTGTTGGAAGTTTCAGAAATTGCCGTCCGCGCTTTAAAGCAGGATAAGCCGGCGCTTCTTTTTGAAAATGTTAAAGGCTCGCAATTTCCTCTTGTTGTAAATCATCTGGCAAGCAGCAGAAGAATTGAACTCGCACTCGGAAAACATCCGGATGAAATCGGTGAAGAATTAATCCGCTTTGTTGATAAAGTATTTCCGCCGACACCGAAAGTGCTTTTCCAAGAATCAGCAATGGTAAAACGTTTTTACAACGCCCGTCCGAAACAAGTGATGCTTGCCCGTTCACAGGCGGTAATAAAAAGTCCGAACCTGAATGATCTTCCGATTTTAAAAACCTGGCCCCACGACGGCGGAAAATTTATTACTCTCCCTCAAGTGGTTACCTACGATCCCATTTCCGGAAAAAGAAATATCGGTATGTACCGCATGCACGTTTTTAATGAAACCACAACCGGAATGCATTGGCAGATTCAAAAAGGAGGCGGCTTTCATTATTACAATGCGGAAAAATTAGGCAAGCCGCTTGAAGTTGCCGTAGCAATCGGAACCGACCCTGCACTGCTGCTGGCAACGATTGCCGCACTGCCGGAGGGAATTGATGAAGCAATGTTTGCCGGCTTTCTGCGCAACAAACCGACAGAGTTTACCTCGGGGCGCACGATAAACATTTCCGTTCCCGCAAATGCAGAATTTATTTTGGAGGGAATTGTTGAGCCAAGAAAACGAAAAATGGAAGGACCGTTCGGAGATCATTTCGGTCATTATTCTAACGCGGCGGAGTTTCCTCTCTTCAATATTCAAACCATCACGCATCGGAAAGATCCGATCTTTCCGGCAACGGTCGTCGGCATACCGCCGATGGAAGATAAATTTCTCGGCGATGCGACACAGCAGATACTTGCCCCGCTTTCAAAATTAATTCATCACGAAATAAAAAGCCTCTGGGCATACTATGAAGCAGGATTTCATAATCTGCTGGTTGTTTCTATTGAAGAACGCTATGCCAAAGAAGCAATGAAAACAGCGCTCGGCTTAATGGGAACCGGACAGCTGGCGCTCACCAAATGCCTCATTTGTGTTTCAGAAACTGTTGACGTAAGAAATTTTAACGAAGTTTTAAAAGCCGTTCAGGAAAATTTCGATCCGCATTTTGATTTTGTCATGATTCCGAAAGTACCTTTGGATACGCTCGATTTTACTTCCTACAAAATGAATCTGGGAAGTAAAATGATTCTCGATGCAACGAAAAAAAGAGGGCAAAAAGAAAAACGTACGCCGGTTAAAAAATTACAGGAGAAAGTAAAAGATCTTTCACGCTTAGACCGAAGGATTATTGATGCTCGTTTGGTAGAAGGAACATTACTGCTGGTGAAAGTAAAAAGCGACGGCAGCGCCGTAATAAAAAAACTTTTAAAAAACCCTGAATTACAGGAGATTAAAATTGCCGCTGCCGTAAGTTTTGACGTAGATATTAACGATCAGGAGAGTTATATTTGGGGAGTTTTTACCCGTTTCGATTGCGAGCGCGATATTAACTTTACCGAACAAAAGCTTATCGGCATCTCCCCCGTTTATAACGGAATGATGGGCATTGATGCAACATGGAAAACCGGTTATCCCGATCCGCTTTCGATGCCGGAAGAAATTATTAAAAAAGTAAACGAACGCTGGGAAAGTTACTGGAGATAAAATTTATTTATGAATACACAAATATATTTTCGAGATAAAAAACTTCTTCCAATTTGGGAAAAAGTACAAAACGGGACGCGTCTTTCTTTGGAAGACGGCGTTACGATGTTTCAATCCAACGATCTTATTTCAATCGGAAAAATGGCGCACGCCGTTCAGCAGAAAAAAAGCGGCGATGCGGTATATTATGCCGTCAATCAAAAAATAGAACCGACAAACGTCTGCGTTCTTTCGTGCAAGTTTTGCGAATTTGCCGTTAAAGAAGGCGAGAAGAATGCGTATGAAATGACAACGGAAGATATACTTGCAAAATTAAATTCTGATGTTCATGAAGTGCACATTACCGGCGGCTTGCACCCTCACTGGCCCTGGGAATATTATCTTAACATGGTGCGCGATATTAAGAAAGCATATCCGCAACTGGATGTAAAAGCATTCACCGCTGTGGAAATAGATTTCTTTCACAAAAAATTTAAACTTCCCATTGCGGAAGTCCTTCGTCAATTATATGATGCCGGACTACGCACCATGCCGGGCGGAGGAGCGGAAGTATTTTCCGAACGAGTGCGGAAATTATTATTCAATCAAAAAATCGGCGCCAAGACATGGTTTGAAGTTCATAAGACGGCGCATAAAATGGGAATTCCCTCGAATGCCACATTATTGTACGGACATATTGAAACCTACGAAGAACGCGTCATTC
>JACFMZ010000098.1 GCA_019455105.1 Bacteroidota bacterium
TTTTTGCAACATCCGTACTATACGGCGTTGAACGCGCATCATCCGGCGAGGTGGTAAAACCGATTTGGTTGTTGATAATAACATGAATTGTTCCGCCGGTACGATATCCATCGAGCTGAGAAATATTTAATGTTTCGGCAACAATTCCCTGCCCTGCAAACGCCGCATCGCCGTGAACAAGAATCGGCAGAATTTTTTCGCGCAGCACATCATTAGCTCGGTCCTGCATTGCGCGCACCATTCCTTCAACAACCGGATCAACCGCTTCAAGATGACTCGGATTCGGCGCGACTTCAACCGTAATATTTTTTCCGGTCAGCGTTGTATGTACGCCGTGCGCGCCGAGATGATATTTAACATCTCCCGAGCCTTGAATAGTTGACGGATCGAGGTTCCCTTCAAATTCAGAAAATATTTTTGCGAGCGATTTGCCGATTGTGTTGGCAAGAACATTCAGTCTTCCGCGATGCGCCATACCGATGACGGCACGTTCGCCGTTTTGTTCGGCAAATTCATCCAGAATCATATCCACAATCGGCATAAACGATTCTGCTCCTTCGAGTGAGAAACGCTTGTGACCGATAAATTTTGTATGAAGAAAATGCTCAAACTCTTCGGCGTGAATTAATTTTTTTAATGTTTGAATTTTACGCGAGCGCGGAATAACGGTTCTGTTCCGCACCGGCTCCATTTTTTTAATCAGCCATTTCTTCTGTTCCGGATCCTGAATATTCATAAACTCAACGCCGATAGAACCGCAGTACGTTGCATACAACATATCAAGAATTTCCCGAAGCGATGATTTCCGGATTCCTTCTCTATCCGAAATTAAAAAATCGCGATCCAAATCCCACACCGTTAAGCCGTAATATTCAGGATCAAGTTCAGGATGATTTTTCGGTTCATCCACCAACGGATCGAGATGCGCAATAAGATGTCCGCGCACGCGGTAAGCATTAATGAGCTGATTTACCCGCGCCTGCTTTTCAATTAATTCATCCGCAACATTTCCGCCGACAAGCGTTGCGCCGATATCCGACGACCATTTTACCGGTTTGAATGGAATGCGGAGATCGGAACAAATTTCTTCATAAAAATCTTCTTCGCCGAGCAATAAAGAATGAATGTATTCAAGAAACTGTCCTGACTCTGCCCCTTGAATAATGCGATGGTCATACGTGCAGGTAATGTTCATCACTTTGCTGACACCGAGAGCAGAAAGCGTTGAGGCGGACATTCCCTGATGCGCCGCCTCATACCCAATTGCGCCTGTGGCAATAATACAGCCCTGTCCCGGCATTAATCGCGGCGTTGATGAAACCGTTCCGACCGTTCCGGGATTTGTCAGCGTAATTGAAGTTCCCTGAAAATCATTCGGATCAAGCGATGATGTGCGCGCCTTTTCCACAATTGAATTGTAGGCATCAATGAATTCTGCAAAGTTCTTTTCGCCGGCATTTTTAATATTCGGAACCAGCAGCGCTCGCGTGCCGTCTTTCCGCGCTGTATCCACCGCCAGCCCGATATTAATTTCAGGTTTTTCATCGCGGTATGCTTTCCCTTCCACCCGTGCAAAAGCAGCATTCAGGTTCGGAAATTTCGCCAATGCTTTTACAATAGCCCACGCAACAATGTGTGTGTACGAAACTTTTCCGCGATTACGAGAAAGAAGATATTTATTAAGAAGCTGACGGTTTTCATCCAGCACTTTTACCGGAATAATTCTCAGCGATGTTGCCGTGGGAAGCGAGAGACTTGCTTCCATGTTTTCCACAATCTTTGCCGCAACGCCGGAAATTGCCGAGAGCTGCTTTTGAATTGCGCTGTGATTTTGCGGTACGGTTTTTACCGGTTCAGGAATTGACGCCTGCACGCTTTTTGAAATTTTCTCTTCTGATTTTTTTTGCGGAATGGTGATTGTGCCGGAAGCAACAACTTCGGCAAAAAGCTGCCGCCATGTTTCGTTGACGGAATTCGGATCTTCAAGATATTGCTGAAGAACATCCCATACGTAACTGGTATTCGGACCGAAGGATTCTAAAACCTGCTCAAATTTTTCTGATATGCCGTTGACAGACATGATTTGCCCTCAATAAAAAAATAACCATCACACTGCCGTGATGATACTATAACATTTTTTTGTCTTCTAGTGTTACACTGTTATTGTAATAAAAACCGATGAATTACATAACAAATATAACGAATTTATGAATATTTCCCTACAGAAGAGGAATTATGAGAATGAAGCATCGTTCACTCTCTCATCAGTTTTTTGTATTTAATGCGATGCGGCTGATCGGCAGTGATGCCCAATTTCTTGCGCCGATATTCTTCATATTCCGAATAATTTCCGTCATACCATTCAACGGTTGAATCTCCTTCAAACGCAAGAATGTGCGTTGCCACGCGGTCGAGAAACCAGCGATCGTGCGAAATAATTACGGCACATCCGGCAAATTCCACAATGGCTTCTTCCAAGGCGCGCAGTGTGTTTACATCTAAATCATTTGTCGGCTCATCGAGTAAAAGTACGTTGGCTTCTTCTTTCATAACTTTAGCAAGATGAACACGGTTTCGTTCGCCGCCGGAAAGCTGAGTAACTAATTTTTGCTGATCGGCGCCGCTGAAATTAAACCGTGCTACATACGCGCGCGCATTAACTTCACGCGTTCCAAAATGCAGCACTTCTTCACCGTCCGAAATTTCTTCAAACAATGTTTTCTGCGGATCCAGCGGACGGTTTTGATCGACATAGGCAAGTTTTACGGTTTCGCCGATAGTAATCGTTCCGGCATCCGGTTTTTCCTGTCCGGTAATCATTTTAAACAATGTTGTCTTTCCCGCACCGTTCGGACCGATAACGCCGATAATTCCCCCGGGCGGAAGATCGAAATTCATATTTTCATAAAGAATATTTTCACCGAACGCTTTTGAAATACCTTCTGCGCGAATAACTAAATTTCCGAGACGCGGACCTTTGGGAATAAAAATTTCAATTTCTTCATTTCGTTTTTCATGTTCATCGGAAAGCATCTGCTCATACGCCGCAATACGCGCTTTGCTTTTCGCGTGTCTCCCTTTCGGATTCATGCGAACCCACTCCAATTCCCGTTTTAAAACTTTCTGCCGTTTGGATTCCTGCTTCTCTTCCACTTCAAGACGTTTTTGTTTCTGTTCAAGCCATGAAGAATAATTTCCTTCAAACGGAATGCCTTCGCCGCGGTCTAATTCCAAAATCCAGCCGGCAACATTATCAAGAAAATATCTGTCGTGCGTAACGGCAATAACCGTTCCTTTATATTGTCCGAGATGCTGCTCTAACCACCCGACGGATTCCGCATCAAGATGATTCGTCGGTTCATCAAGAAGAAGAACATCCGGTTCCTGCAGCAGCAGCCGGCATAAAGCAACACGCCGCCGCTCGCCGCCGGAAAGAACTTTTATTGATGTTTCACCCGCCGGACATCGCAGCGCATCCATTGCCTGTTCAAGTTTGCTGTCCAAATCCCACGCATTGAGATGGTCAATTTTCTCCTGAAGATTTCCCTGCTTCTCAAGAAGTTTATCAAAATCCGCATCAGGGTCGGCAAACTGTGCGGTTACTGCTTCATACTCTTTCAGTAAGTTAACGGTCTCCTGTACTCCTTCTTCAACAACTTCTTTTACTGTTTTATTCTGGTCCAGTTCCGGCTCCTGCGGAAGATATCCGAAGGTAATTCCTTTCTGCACGTTAATGGTGCCGAGATAATCTTTATCGACGCCGGCAATAATTTTTAATAATGTTGATTTTCCCGCACCGTTTAATCCCAGCACGCCGATTTTTGCGCCGTAAAAAAATGAAAGATAAATATCTTTCAACACTTGTTTATTCGGCTTATGCACTTTGCCGACACCGACCATGGAGAAAATAATTTTATTATCGCTCACGAAAAACCTTTCTTTAAAATTTCAAATGCAATACACGTTCATAAAAAACCCCGAAAAATAGTTTCGGGGTAAATTACTTTTCGTATTAATATACGAAAAAGCGCTTGAAGAATGAAGTTATCCTTCGTGCATATTACTCGTCACAGAAAACCGTTCAGCGTAAAACTCATTCTTGCAAATGGCTGAGTAGTTCCTTATTTTTTGAATGTATTCAATCATCTTTCACAACTGTTACGGCAATGGAAAAAACTCTGCTCTCAATAGAAACGTTACGATTTAACACCCTGTTCAAATACGTTCCGGATGCGATGCTTCAAACAATTATGCGCACAATGAAAGAAGAACGATTTTCGGCAAATACTTCCATCTTTCAGGAAAATTCACGCGGAGAACGCCTGTATTTAATTCTTGAAGGGAGAGTAAAGATTTCCAAAATCACAAAATACGGTGCGGAAACAGTTCTTGCGTATTTGAATAAAGGAGAATTTTTCGGCGAAATGGAATTGTTGGACGATCAACCCCGCTCCGCACGCACGGTGGCGGTAGAGCAAACGACCGTTGCCAGTTTAACAAAACAAGATTTTGACAGTATGCTCAAGTCAAATAATATTATTCAATTGAATATGTTAAAGAGCGTCGTGAAAAGATTGCGCATCGCCGACAGCAACATTGTAACAGAACTTGATCGAACCGTTGATCTTTCTAAACAGCACATTAATAAACTGAACATTCTTATTGAAGCGGCAAAAACCGTTAACTCAACATTGGATTTGGATAAACTGCTTGATGTAATTCTTCAAACTGCAATAAAATCCATTGCCGCCGATCGCGGAACATTATATTTAGTTGATGAATTGAAAGGCGAAATCTGGTCGAAAGTTTTAAGCGGAGACGAAGTAACGGAAATCCGCCTGCCATTGGGAAAAGGACTTGCCGGATATGTTGCCAAGACCGGCGAAGTTGTCAACATTCCGGATGCGTATAACGATCAGCGATTTAATCCGGACTTCGATAAAAAAACAGGATATCGCACGAACAATATGCTGACCATGCCGATGAAAAACCGCGATGGAAAGATTATCGGCGTCTTTCAAATGTTAAATAAAAAAGGGGGACCATTTTCGCAGCAGGATGAAGAATTTATCAATGCGCTTTCCATTCATGCTTCCATTGCTATTGAAAACGCCCGACTCGCTCAAGAAATGGTGAACAGCGAGCGGCTCTCCGCCGTCGGAAGAATGGCGAGCACCATCATTCACGATATTAAAAATCCAATGGGAACGCTTCGCGTCTATGCGCAGGTGATGAAGAAAAAAGGAGGCAACGAAGAAGTTTCTAAACTTGCCGATGAAATGATTCATCAAGTAGACCGCTTTGTGAATATGGCACAGGAAATTTTAGATTTCAGCAAAGGTGTCAGCTCCACGAATATGGAAAAAATTGCGTTCGAAGATGTTATGGAAGGCGTACTCCTCTTCATTGAAAAAGATCTTACCAAAAATAATATACAGCTCACCAAAAAATTATCATTCAAAGGAATGGTAACGCTCGACCAAGATAAACTTTCCAGAGTATTTTACAATCTTGCCAGCAATGCCCGCGATGCAATGCCGAACGGCGGCACGCTGACGGCGTTAACGGAAGATTTAGGCGATATGGTAAAAATTGAATTTACCGATACGGGTACCGGAATGCCGGAAGAAGTTAAGAGAAGAATTTTTGAACCGTTTGTTACTCACGGGAAAAAACACGGCACCGGGCTCGGAATGGCTATTGTAAAAAAAGTTATCGATGACCACAAAGGTAAAATAGAAATCGACAGCGAACTCGGAAAAGGAACAACAATTCGCATTTTACTTCCTAAAGCTTCAGCGTAACAGACAACACAATTATTTTCTACAATGATTCGTCGGCAAAAAGCGAATGCGTTATAACGGACTCATTCGCTTTTAATTAATTATTTTTCATCGGAAAGTTTTTGCAAAACTAAGGCTGCGCAGTCTACTCCGCTTTGAATTGCCCCTTCAATCGTTGCGGGCAGTTTTGTATTCGTCCAATCGCCCGCCAAAAATAAATTTGAGATCGATGTTGCATGCGAAGGTCGTATATATTCCATTCCAACCATCGGCGAAAAGGTTGCCCGCTTTTCTTTTATAATTAACGAATGCAGAATTTCCGCATCCGCTGCTTCCGGGTAAAATCTTATCAACTCTTTGTGAACAAGCGCGGTAATTTCTTCTTTTGTCTGCGGAACAAGTTCAAACGCACCGCTCACTACTACCGCAAGATACATCAGCCCTTCTTGAGATGCGTCGTAAATTTTTGTTTTATTAAACACCCAGTGAAGCGGAGAATCCATCAATGATGCAAACTTCTCCGGAACAAAATGTTTGTTAAACCAGAGATGAATAGTTACAATCGGCGGGGAATGAAATTTATCCAGATTGTGTAATTGGGGAATCAACGCAATTTGTTCCGGTGAAAATACTTTAGGAATATCAAAATACGGAACAGTGCAGATGACTGTTTTGGGAACAATGCGCTCACCTGTTTTCAGAAGAATTTCCGAAACAAAAGTATTTTGGAAAGTAATTTTTTCCGCCCCAACAGAAGAAACTATGTCGCCGCGGTGTTCCCGAATAAATTTCACGGCAGGGTCAATAAGAACCGGACTTAATCCAAACTTCGGGATCACCATTGAAGAGTGAATTCTTCTCCAGAAAAAAACTCTTTTCAACACTTTAACAAAAAGCGCTGCCGAAATTTTTTCCGGAGAATCATTCAGCGTACCGATGGCGATAATATTCCACAGATATTTTTTATTTTCTTCCGGCTGATACAGCGAATTCAGCCATTGTGCGACAGTAAGAGCATGCAGCCGCGAATTATTCTCCGGATTCGCAAACATTATCGCCGCTCCGACCCGGAGCAGTTTCAACCGATTAACAATCGATAGGCTTTTTAATTTCAGCAACCCGATAAGAATATGCAGCGGCGAAGGAAGCAAAGCAGCAGAAAGACGAAACTGTTGATTGTTCTCTCTTCGAAAAAGAATGGAAAGATTTTTCTGAACTTCAATCTTCTTTTCCGCACCGATTTTCTTTAAATAGTTTAAGGTGGCAAAATAACAGCCCATCATTAAATGCTGGCCGTTATCCACATCATCGCCGGTTTCTGCATGCCGGAACGAATATGTTCTTCCGCCGAAATGAGGTTTCTGCTCTACCAATAAAACAGAGCGCCCTGCCGAAACGCATTCAACGGCGGCAGAAAGTCCCGCAAGACCTCCGCCGATAACCACAACATCATAAGTATTTTTTATTCCGGCATTCATTGTGTAGGAATATATCCCATACTTTCCTCTGAAAGAATAAACACCGTCCCCGCCCAATTCGCTCCCCAAAACATTACCGAAGATTTTTTTTTATATATTTGCGTTACTTCGGCTTTTAAAATTGTTAAATCATTTTCCGCCGACAGCGAAAGGATAACCGGTATTTCCGTCAATTCAAAAATCATCGGCGTTAAATAGGTTTCTTTTCGCGCGCGATCAACGGTATTCCATGTTACGGTAAACCGTTTTTGTAATTCCGGCGCATTCCGAACCGAAACAGCAAGATAATATTTCGGTTTTTCCTGGCAGAAAAACGGCGAACCGGATAACAGAATGAGCAGAGCGAAAAGAAAAGTTTTCATCGCTACTCCGATTGATGAAGTAAAAATGATTTTTCAAACAGAATTATTTTTTACGGTTTGTCCGCCACACCCTGAATGCAATCATCAGCTTCTTGAATTTAGAAATTCGAATGCGGTGAAAAAATACATTGTAATGAATTTTTTCAATTTCGAAAAGAATCTGCAGATAAATTTCCTGCATAATTAATGCCGCAATAAATAGCGGTTTGTCTTCCTCAGAGAGATGAAGAATAGCCTGATTGAAATACTGCTTAGCGCGTTTTGCTTCAAAATTCATTAGCTGTTGAAACTGCGGATTGAATGTTCCGGCAAGCAGTTCTTCTTCGCTGTACCCGAAACGCTGCAAATCTTCCGCCGGAAGGTAGATTCTGTTTTTTTCTGCATCAACAGAAACATCACGCAGAATGTTTGTTAACTGCAGAGCAATGCCGAGATTTACGGCATACTCTTTTGCTCCGTTATGTTTATAGCCGAAAATTTCCGTTGAAATTAAACCGACCGTTGAAGCGACACGGTAGCAGTAGGTTTTCAGTTCTTCAAAAGAGGCATAGCGGTTTTTTACCAAATCCATTTCCATCCCTTTAATGAGATCATGGAAATGATGAAGAGGAATCTTAAAATGACGAACAATATCAACAAGCTTATTCACTATTGGATGGCGGGAAACTCCCCGAATGGCATCATCAAATTCTTTTGCCCACCAGCGCAAATGTTTTTGTTTTTGCGTCAGCGTATTTTCTTCATCCACAATATCATCAGCAACACGACACCATGCATAGACCACATTAATGGCTTCGCGCTTCGGTTTCGGAAGAAGTAAAAACGAATAGTAAAAATTACTCCGTTTATTCTTCTCCAAAATATCGGCTGTTAAGAGATGTTCCATTCTTATGTTCGTCGTGCTTTCAAATAAATTTGAAAATAATCAATCATCGTCAGTCTCGGACGATGCATTCGTGTATCGTAATTTAGTTGTTTTATTTTTTCAAGAATCCGAATGCCGCCGTGCCATATTAACGAAAGCTCCAGGCGAAAATCCCGGTGAACTTTTTTCAGAAGCGGTTTCCCTTCATCGAATAATTTTCTTGTTCGCTCAACTTGAAATTGTATCAGCTCTTGAACAGCGTTCGTATTCTGTTCCGTGAGAAGATCACTCTTTGAAACGTGGAATCGTTCAAAATCTTCCTGAGCAATATAGAAACGATTTCGCTTGCTATCAATAGAAATATCCTGCCAAAAATTTGTTAACTGTAATGCAGTGCAGATGCAGTCGGACAAACAATTGTTCTCATTGCTTTCAGAATGAAATATTTTCAACAATAATCTTCCAATCGGATTGGCGGAATGTTTGCAGTATTGCAGCACGTCATTATACGATTTGTATTCTATATGATTTGCATCCCAGCGAAATGCAGTAAGTAAATCTTTAAATAATTGCGGCGGAAGATTATCGGCTTGAATACGTTTTGCCAATTCAATAAAAAATTTATTCTGCGACTCGCCAAGTAATGCGTTCACGAGTTCAGTTTCCCATGCATTCAGCTTCGCAATTCTCTCTTCAGTAGAAAGTTCTCCTTCATCGGCAAAATCATCCGCGATACGGGCAAAGATATAAATATAATGAATCGGTGTCCGGTACTTTTTCGGAATAAAAATTGAGCCAACCGGAAAGTTTTCATAATGAGTTTTAGCAATATTTTCGAGGCTTCTCTTCAATTTTTAGTGTTGTAATTTCTACAAATACATGATTTTTCGTTGAAAGAATGTAAGAAGGATTTCGATGAAATACTAAAATATTTAGAATTTACGCTGTTTTCGTAACCTATTCTCAATATCCTTTAACGGCATTGACATTGCAATTTTCTTAACCAAGAACGGAAAATGCAATGTTAAAATTATCGAAAATATTATTTACACTTTTTGCAATTTCAATTACTGCGTTTTCACAAACCTTTAATTTGCTCACAGCAAAGCCTTCGGATAAGGTTGCAAAAAGTAATTATTTTAAAATACAAAACCATGCTGTTGCGTTTTATGATAATAATTCTCTGACTCAAATTGTTTCCGTTCTTACATCTGATACGCTGGTAGTGAACAATACTAATAAAGCAACATTTGTCTCGGAAAACAAAACTATCGCCGCTTCATTTTCGTTAGAACAAAATTTTCCTAATCCGTTTAACGGCTCAACGGTTATTCGTTATATGCTTCCTAATGAAGCGCAAGTTTCAATTCGCGTGTATGATATTGCCGGGCGTGAAGTGCAGACATTAGTTAACGAAACAAAACAAAGCGGCGTTCATTCCGTTCAATTTAGAAATGAAGACATTGCCAGCGGCACGTATTTTTACCGAATAATGACAACCGATAATTCCGGGTACAGCAGAGTTGATACGAAGAAAATGATTGTTATGAAATAATATGAAAAAATTTCTGCAAATATTATTCTCTCTTCTTTTCAGCGCTGCGGCGTTTGCACAGCAGCTTGTTATTCAGCAGAATAACAGTCTTCATGTTTATCCGCCGTCAACAAAAATTCTTGCAACAGTAGCAAACCATACCATTGAAAGTAACAGCGTAAAAAACATTTCCGAACAGAAACGCTTCATTGTTGAATTGCAGGATACGCCGAATATTTTGGAAAAGAACAACCGCTTCCAAAAATCCGCCGTTAGCATTGATAAAAAAGCTTTTCGAAGAAAAATTGAAAAATTAGTAAATCGTCTTCAGTCGGTTGTAGAATTTTCAGAAGCAATAAGCGGTTTTTCTTTTTCGGCAACTTCCGAAGAAATTCGGAACATTTCACTTCTGAACGGCGTAAAAAAAATCTATCCAGATCTTACCGTTACAGCACAGCCAGTTGCTGCTTCCGCTTCACTCTCTGTTTCTCAAATGAAGATGATAAAAATTGGAGACGGCAGCGGTGTTAAGGTCGGCATTATTGATACCGGCATTGATTATCTGCATGACGCCCTCGGCAGAGGATTTGGTGAAGGATATAAAGTCTGCGGCGGCTACGATTTTGTGAATCACGATTCCGACCCGATGGATGATAACGGCCACGGCACGCACGTTGCCGGAATTATCGGCGGCTCTTCTGACGAACTGCAGGGAATGGCTGAAGGAGTAAAAATTTATTCATATAAAGCGCTCGATCAGGATGGTTCTGGCTATGTTTCCGATGTTCTTTCGGCAATTGAACAGGCAATAAAAGATAACGTGCAGATTTTAAATTTAAGCTTAAGTTCCCCCGGCGGCGATGCACACGATATTTTATCCGAAGCTGTAAATCGCGCCGTTGAAGCAGGAATTGTTGTTGTTGTTGCCGCAGGAAATTTTTCTGATTA
>JACFMZ010000184.1 GCA_019455105.1 Bacteroidota bacterium
ATTAAATCTTCCTATTCCGACGAATGCATTTTCAGGAGAAACGCCGGTTGTTCCGCTGAGCACGGTTCCGCTGATGGAATAGGGAGGAAATGAAGCGGCAGTTGTAAAATAGGTAATAAAAGGAGAAGTCAGCGTGCTTCCATCCAGCGCTTTACAAGTAGATATACATGTAAAGTATGTTGTATTCGAATCTAAGGTTACCTCCATAGATATTGTTTTTGAATCGTTTATCAGACTTGGCTCTCCTTCAACATTAATATTTGTAAATACATTTCCGAATGGTTGAAAGGCATCCAAACTAATTGCTTTATTAAAGGTAATAGTTACGGTTGTTTTCAAGGGAACATTCGTTGTATTGTTTCCCGGGGTCACCGAAACAATCTCTAACTGAGCATACATTATTGTTGTTAGAGCAAAGGTGAGAAAAAGTAATATTTTTTTCATAGCAGGCTCCTTTATTTAATTGTGGTAGATAGGGGGGTGATAAAAATAAAAAAAACCTTCACGCGGCAAAAATATTTTTGCCGGGAAGGTTGAAGTATGAATCGAACGCTGTTTTCTCATACGTCCGTTTTTCAATTATATATTTTGTTACACGTAATTTAAATAAATAACCGATGAACTACAATGACACGGCATTGAGACGATATCTTAGGTGCTCAAAGATATTTTCTGCCGGCAATTGCTGCACAATGTTTTTCCTTTTACGTCAACTTCTTCTACCGAAGTGGAAGAGTGCATGGCGCAGTTATAGTCTCGACAGTGCAGCAATCCGAAAGTATGTCCCAGTTCATGAACGGCTTCTTTTATGGAGCGCTCAATGAATAACTCCTTATTCTCCGGAAGACCGTAGAGAGTTTCCGAAAGCCGGTAGGTTGACATAAGAGAAACCGTTCCGTTTAACTGCGCCTCACCAAAGACATACGTCAGTACCGGAATAAACAAATCTACCGAAGTAATGCCGAGAACTTTTCCGGTAAAATTTTTATTTGCTTCCAGCAGTTCCGAAAGGAGCTTTGTGGAATAATACTGCGCGCGCGACGGAACAGTTTCGGCGTTCAGCAAATTCTTTTGTTCAATTTCAACAGCTGCAGAAAATTGTTTTTCCAACGGCTCCGTAAGCTGTTCAAGAATTTCCATATTGACCGGCGCAATAGGAATTAACTTAATTGTAAGCATGCGTTACGGCTTCTTTAATCCGTATTTTGCAATTTTGTTGTACAGTGTTACGCGGTCAATATTCAGTGCTTCCGCCGTGCGAGAAATATTCCAATGAAATTCATC
>JACFMZ010000099.1 GCA_019455105.1 Bacteroidota bacterium
TCCAATAAATTTTTATTCGTCGCGGAACTTATCCGCACATCGGAGTGCATTGTTTTATTTCCGCCGACGCGCCGGTATTCGCCGGTTTGAATAAAGCGAAGCAGTTTGGGCTGAAAGACAGAACTGATTTCACCGATTTCATCAAGAAAGAGCGTGCCGCCGTTAGCAATTTCAACTAATCCTTGTTTCATGGCTATCGCATCGGTAAAGGCGCCTTTTTCATGACCGAACAATTCACTTTCAATCAGCGTATCGGGAATTGAAGCGCAGTTCAGCGCCACAAACGGTTTGTCATGTCTTCCGCTGTGCTTGTGAAGAAAATTTGCAAACAATTCTTTTCCGGTTCCGCTGGCGCCTTCTATTAATACGGTAGAATCAGTCGGCGCAACTTTTCCGGCTAATTCTACAATGCGCAAAAATTCCGGACTCTCGCCGATTAAATTTGAGGATTGCGCTAAACGGGAGAGCTCAGATTTCATGACTTTATTTTCTATGGAAAGCCGCCGCCGTTCTAACGCATTCTTCACCAACGACTGTAATTCATCCACAGAATACGGTTTGGTAATGTAATAGAATGCCCCCTTTTTCATACATTCAACAGCAATGCGAAGGTCATCAACGCCTGAAAGAATAATCGCTTCTGTATCGATGTAATGCTCTCGAATAAACGAAAGAACTTCCAAGCCGTCCACGCGGGGCATGCGCACATCCAGCAAAACAATATCAAACATTGTTTTTTGCAATTCATTAATTGCCGCCGAGCCGTCTTCTGCCGTTACAATCTTATGGCCGTCTAAAGAGAGTATGGATGACAGGGTTTCTCGAAAATCAGGCTCGTCGTCAGCAATTAAAATTGTACCGGTAAGTAAATTTTTTCCCATAGATTTTTGTAAAATGTATGATTATTATATCACTTTGTCAAAGCGCTTTCTTAAATTAACATATATATTTTCCTGAAAGTTAAATAATGTATACGATAATACTTTTGACTATTTCAAATGTTTTTATGACATTTGCATGGTATGGGCATTTAAAGTTTAAGGATATTCCCTTATGGAAAGTTGTTCTCGTAAGCTGGGGTATTGCATTTTTTGAATATTGTTTCATGGTTCCTGCCAATCGTTTAGGATACGGGCAGTTTTCGGCGGCACAATTAAAAACCATACAGGAAATTATTACGTTAATTGTCTTTTGTGTATTTTCTATCTTTTATTTAAAAGAAGAGCTGCGATGGAATTACATTGTCGGGTTTACATTTATTATTCTTGCTGCTTTTTTTATTTTTAAAAAATGGTAAGTATGAAATCACCGGAAGAAAAACTTTTCCCGTACCTGCTCTCATACACAATTCCGCTGGTGATTATCGTAGGAATCGGCTTGGGTGATTTTTGGACATTTTTACCTGTTGCCGTCACCTTCGGTATAATTCCTCTGCTTGAACGGTACAGTAAAACCGACACTTCAAATCCAAATAAATACGAAGAGCTTCAATGGAAAGGACATTCGGGATTTACCTACATTTTATACGGACACGGTATTCTTCAATTTCTTATTATCTTTACTTTTTTCATTTATCTTTTTGAATATGATCCATCGACATTGGAAATTACCGGCGCAACACTCAGTGTCGGTATTATGATGGGTGTTGTCGGGAATAACGTTGCTCATGAGTTACTTCACCATTCAGAAGCGAAAGATCAGGTATTCGCAAAGATTCTTTTAACAACCAGCAACGCGCTCCATTTTTCTATCGATCATATTCGAGGGCATCACATTACTGTTGGAACGGATGCCGATACCTCAACTGCCAGAATCGGTGAATCGTATTATCATTTTGCGTTTCGAAATATTTTTGGTTCGTATGCGAACGGCTGGAAATTAGAGGCTCAACGAATGAAAAAAAACGGACTTGAGGTTGTTTCATTACAAAATACTATGGTGGTATTTTTATTCGTTTCAATTTTTTATAATTTTCTGCTGCTGCTGATTCTTGATGTGGAATATTATTTCTACTATCTGCTTTCAACAATTGTTGCTCTGTTTCTTTTAGCGGCATCCAATTATGTCAACCATTATGGTTTGTTTCGGCGTGAACTGGAAGATAAAACCATTGAACCGGTCGGCGCACAGCATTCTTGGAATTCTGATTTTAAGTTAAGCCGGTGGCTCCTGTTTGAATTAACCCGGCATTCCGATCATCATCTTAATCCCGAGCGCCCCTATCAAATTCTCCGGCATATTGAATCTGCACCGCAACATCCGGCAGGATTTGCCGCCATGATTCTCAAAGCATTTATTCCGCCTGTGTGGTTCAATGTAATGAACGGAAGAGCATTGGCGATAGTTCGTATTAAAACTGATGAGATTATATCCATTACTCCCCCTGCCCCAAAAAAATCCAACGATTTTCTTGATTAAAAAATCCTCAAAAAATCGTCTTTTTCTTACAATACCAATCTTTAATAAAAATTAATTTTTTTTCTCTTCCATCTTTCTTGTAACTTTTTGTATATTGGAAACGTAATAAGTTAAATCAGTTTCCTTTAAATGTTTATACGCAGGAACGATGCCGTTTAGGGCATTTTTTTATAGACATCAGGAAACCGATAAAACCAAAACAGTTTCTTTATTAAAGAGGTTTAATGTGTCAGATTTAGAAATTAAAACAAAAATTTTGGAAGCTGCCCGGGAAAATTATTTCGCTAACGGCTTCAGTAAAAGTTCTATGGACGACCTTGCTCAATTACTTGGAATGAGCAAAAAAACTATTTACAAATATTTTTCCAGTAAAGATGAAATTGTCCGCGAATTGACCAGAGAAAAAATGTATTCAATCTACAATGTGTGTATCCGTCTTCAGAAAACAAAAGATATAGATTTTCTCGACAGAGTCAGCAGCGTAACAAAAATTCTTTCTGAAGAAATGAGTTTAATAAAACCGGTTTTTTATTTAGATGTAAAAAGAAATCTTCCGGACTTGTGGAAAGAGATTGATGAATTTCGTCAAAAAGGTATTTATGAAAATTTTAAAAATTTTATTCTTGAAGGAATTGAACTGGGGTTGTTTCGCAGAGATATCAATGTCGATGTGTTGGTATTAATGTATGCAAACACCATTCAATCCGTTATCAACCCGGATATATTAGTTAACCTTCCGCTGAATTCTTCGCAGGCATACAGTGCAATTGTTGAAATAATTTTCGGCGGAGTTTTTACAGAAAAAGGAAAAGAAAAATATATGACAAGTCATAATGTTGTGGATAAAGAAAAGGAGTATGTCTCTCAATGAAGAAGATAGCATTATTTATCGTTATTGGATTTTTAGGAATCAGCGCTCAGGCACAGCAGCCTCTTTCGCTGACTATTGATCAGGCTGTTGAAATCGGCTTACAGAACAGCAAGGCGCTTCGCAGTTCGCAGTATAAAGTTATTGCTGCCGAAGCAAAGTCCGGCGAAATGAATGCGCTCGGACTGCCGTCGTTAAAGTTTCAAGGTGCGTATGCGCGCTTAAGCGATGTTCCGCCCGGTGCCTTTCAGATTCCGGCAGGAATCTTCGGCACATTACCGCCGCCGTTCAGCGTTTCCTTACCGCCGGCTGATGTGAATTCGGTTATCTCTCCTTCAATCTCAAATAACTATACGTTGAAGGCAACCGTGCAGCAGCCGCTGTTTACCGGATGGAAAATTTCCGGCGCACAGGATGCCGCTGAATATTCCGCCGAAGCGGTGAAATTAGATTTTCAAAAAGACCGCGCCGACGTTATTTATAATATTAAAGCGGCGTACTGGAATGTGTACCGCGCGCTCGAATTTAAAAAATTTGTTGATGAAAATGTCGAACAAATCCGCGCACACGCCACCGATGCGGAAAATTTATTAAAACAAGGAATGATTACCACGAATGATTTGCTGAAAGTACAGGTGCAGCTTTCCGACGCCCAGGTACGGCAGATTGATGCAAAAAATAATGTCCGGCTGGCAATGTACGCGCTGAATAATACGCTCGGACTTCCGCTGACGAATGAAATTACGCTTACTTCAACAATTAACATTAATGAACGAAACTGGACATCACTCGATTCACTGGTAACAAAAGCAATGAATGACCGTCCCGATATGCTGGCAATGAATTCACGCATTAGAGCGGGCGAATCCGGCTTAACTTCTGCACGAGGAAGCTGGTGGCCACAAATTTATTTCATTGGTAATTACAATTACCTTCGTCCGAATCAACGCTATTTTCCGATGAAGGATGAATTTAAAGGAACATGGGATGTTGCCGTTTCTGTTTCGTTTGATATTTGGAACTGGAATCAGACAGGAAACCAAACAACACAGGCACAGGCACAGCTTTCGCAGGCGGAAGAAGGACTTTCCATGCTGAAAGACGGCGTGATGCTTGACGTAACTCAAAATTATTTGGCTGTCAATCAATCAAAAGAAAGAAAAGCTGTTGCCGAACAAGGCGTTGCACAGGCAGAAGAAAATTACCGCGTGATGCATGAAAAATATAAAAAGGGATTGACGCCGAATTCTGAGCTGCTTGATGCTGAAGTTGCATTACTGCAGGCAAAATTGAATTTAACCCAATCATTAGTCGATTATGAACTTTCTGTCGCTCGACTGGCGAGAGCAATTGGTGAATAAAAACAGCAAACTTTTTTAATCAAAGGAAAAAAATAACTATGAAAGCAAGTAAATATATTTTTTCAGGAATTATTATCGTCGGCGTTGTCTTCGGCATTCTTGTTTACAGCCCGGCAAAAAGCGATGCACAAACATCCAGCGATAAAATTGTTACGGCGTATTCGGTTTCAACCATAACAGCGGCAAAGAAATCGGTTTCAAATTCTTTTTCGCTCGTCGGAACAATTATTGCGAATAACGACGTTACCGTTCTTTCTGAAACTCAAGGACGTGTTGTAAAAGTTATGGTCGAAGTCGGAGATTATAAACCTGCCGGATCTGTTCTTGTAGAAGTTGACAGTGAGTTAAAAGAAGCCGCTTACAAGACAGCGAAAATGACGTATGAAAAAGCAAAAAAAGATTTGGAACGCTTTGAAAGCTTATATAAAGATCAGTCCATCTCCGAATCGCAAATTGAACAAGCCCGCTGGAATTTTCAATCGGCTGAAACACAATACATTGTTGCCCGCAGACAATTTACCGATACGAAAATTACAACGCCTATTTCCGGTATTGTTACGGCACGATACGTTAACGTTGGTTCTACCGTAATGGGAATGCCGCAGCCGACGGCAATTGTTAACATTATTGATATTTCGAAATTAAAAGTAAAAGTGAGTGTTGCCGAAAAAGATGTTTTCCGATTGAAGGTCGGTGAAAAAGTAATTGTTACCACCGACATTTATCCCAATACGGTTTTTGAAGGAAAGATTTCCAGCATTTCTTCAAAAGGAGACGATGCCCATACCTATCCGGTTGAAGTAACATTGCAAAATAATCCTAATCATCCGTTAAAAGCCGGTATGTTCGGGCTCTTAACATTTTCGGCTCACAGCGCTTCTTCGGCGTTGTGGATTCCCCGCGAAGCAATTATGGGAAGTCTAAAAGATGCCAAAATATTCGTCATAGAAAATAATCTTGCTAAATCACGAAAGGTATCTGTTGGATCGGAAAACGGAACCGACGTTGAAATTCTTAACGGCTTAAAAGAGGGCGAAGTTGTGGTCGTCAACGGTCAGGTAAATTTAAAGGAAAACTCTGCGGTTATCGTTCGTAAATAACTGCGCTTACAAAGGAAACGAAAATGACAATTACTGAATTATCAATTAAACGACCGACGCTTGTAGTTGTGGTCTTTACCGTTATTGCGGTGCTGGGTCTTTTCAGCTTCAGCCTGCTGAATTATGAACTGCTTCCCAAAATCGACGTTCCGGTTATAACCATTACCACTATCTATCCCGGCGCCTCGCCGTATGAAGTAGAAAATAACGTAACAAAAATTATTGAAAATGCTGTTTCCGGTATTGATAAAATCGATGCCGTGCGCTCCACTTCGTTTGAAGGATTATCGCTTATTGTAATTGAATTTAAACAAGATGCGGTCATTGATTTTGTTGTGCAGGATGCATCGCGAAAAGTGAATGCCATTGCGGCAAAGCTTCCGACCGATGTGAAAACACCGACGGTATCAAAAATTGCTTTCGATGAAATTCCTGTTCTGCGAATGGGTGTTACCAGTGAAATGAACTCGCGCGATTTTTATCAATTCTTAAAAGACCGCATTCAGCCGCGAATTTCTAAAATTGCCGGTGTCGCGCAGGTTTCTCTCAGCGGCGGCGATGAACGTGAAATTAAAGTTAACGTTGATGCCAGCAAAGCGCGCGCATACGGTATTTCTATTTTACAGGTTGTCGGAGCGGTGCGTAATGCCAATATGGATTTTCCTACTGGAAAAGTAAAAGATACCGATGCACAGTTTGTTGTGCGCATTGCCGGAAAATTTAAATCTATAGAAGATCTGCGCCAGCTTATCGTCGGAAAATCCCGGCAAGGCGGTGAAATTCATTTGGAAGATATTGCCGAAGTTCAAGACGGCATGAAAGAATATTCCATAATGAGCCGTGTGAACGGAGTAACCTCCGTCGGAATTCAAGTGATAAAGCAATCTGATGCGAATGCCGTTGAAGTAAGTAAACTTGTGCGGGCAGAGCTTTTAATAATTCAGAAAGAATATGCCGATCAGGGAATTCATTTTAATATTGCCCAGGACGGATCAACCTTTACGCTGGATGCTGCCAATGCGGTAAAAGAAGATCTTGCTCTTGCCGTAATTATGGTGGCTATTGTGATGCTGTTATTTCTCCATAGTATCCGAAATTCGTTAATCGTTCTGGTGGCGATTCCTTCGTCGTTAATTGCGGCATTTGCCATTATGTATGCGCTCGACTTTAGCTTAAACTTAATGACACTTCTCGGAATGTCTCTGGTTATCGGTATTCTTGTGGATGATTCTATTGTTGTTCTGGAAAATATTTATCATCATTTGGAAAAAGGAGAAAACTCGCCGACGGCTGCGCTTCGCGGAAGAAATGAAATTGGGTTCGCCGCACTTTCCATTACCATGGTTGACGTGGTGGTGTTTTTACCGCTTTCATTGGTCGGCGGTCTCGTCGGAAAAATTATGCGCGAGTACGCGCTTGTGATTGTCGGTTCAACCCTAATGAGTTTATTCGTATCGTTTACTATTACGCCGATGCTTGCCTCCCGCTTTGCAAAACTGGAACGGTTAACAAACAAATCTCTCATGGGAAAATTTGCGCTTGCGTTTGAACGGCTCTATCACCGCTTCTCAGATTTCTATCAAAGAACATTGAAATGGGCATTGGTTAATAAAAAGAAAATCGGAGTAGTAACCACGGTGTTATTTTTTGCATCGCTGCTGCTTCCCGCCTTCGGCTTAATCGGTAATGAATTTATGCCTCAGGCAGACCGCGGAGAATTCGGCGTTACTGTTGAATTACCGCCGGGTACAACCATTGAACAATCGAACCAGACAGCTCTACAAGTTGAGCAAAAACTTTCACAGATGCCGGAAATTAAAAAAGTCTTTACGCTGGTCGGTGCGCAGGATAACGGTGCATTGACGCTTTCCAGCAATAATCTCACACAATTAAATATTGCATTGATTCCTAAGGATGAGCGTAAACGCTCCACAACCGAAGTCGGTGAAGCCATAAAAGAAGTGGTAAAAGAAATTCCCGGCGCCAAAGTATTTGTGGCGCCCATCGGATTATTCGGAGCAGCGGATCAGGCGCCGATTCAAATTGCCGTTCAAGGAACCGATACCAAATCAATTCTTGATGGAGCAGAAATTGTAAAAAATGTTCTTTCAACCGTAAAAGGAGCAGAAGATATTCGCCTTTCCGCTGAAGCCGGAAATCCCGAAATGCAGATTGAAATTGACCGCGCAAAAATGGCGCAGCTCGGACTTTCCGTTGCCGACGTCGGTTCAACATTACGCATTGCATTAACCGGCGATGATGATTCAAAATTCCGCGACGGCAATAATGAATATGATATTCGCATTCAGTTCGATGAATTTGATCGTTCAAAAACCGAAGATATCAGCGGCATCACGTTAATTAATAACCGCGGACAGTTGGTGGAGTTAAAACAATTTGCAACGGTCAATCTTTCTTCCGGTCCAACCAAACTTGAACGCCGCGACCGCATCGGCGCGCTTTACGTAAACGGACAAACCGTCGGCAGACCGGCTGGAACAATTATGGAAGAATTTAAAAGCAAAATTGCAAAAACAGAATTACCGCAGGGTATTTCCCTTGCCTATCTTGGTATGGAAAAACAGCGCGCCGAAGGTTTCGGCAGTTTAGGACTTGCCATGGGAATTGGCATTCTCTTTATTTATTTAATTCTTGTTGCCTTGTACGATTCCTACGCGCATCCGATTGCCGTATTATTTTCACTGCCTCTTGCCATTGTCGGCGCAATGCTTGCCTTGGCAATTACCGGAAAATCAATAAGTATTTTTACCATGCTCGGAATGATTATGCTGATGGGGCTTGTTGCCAAGAATGCTATTCTTCTTGTTGACCGGACAAACCAGACACGTCTTGAACACGGCTTAACGGTCTATGAAGCACTCATGGAAGCCGCTCAATCGCGTCTGCGGCCGATTTTAATGACCACGGCAACCATGGTGTTTGGAATGATGCCGATTGCATTATCAACCGATTCCGGCTCCGAATGGAAATCCGGATTGGCGTGGGCGCTTATCGGCGGGCTGACAAGTTCAATGTTTTTAACGCTGCTTGTCGTTCCCGTGGTGTATATGAAAATTGATGAATGGAAAACACGAATACCGGCATTCTTCAAAAGACCGTCGTCGCTCTTTTCAAAGTTGAAGAAAAAAAATCATACAAACGGCGCTTCCGATATACCGATAAACAGCATGGAACATATTCATTCAAATTAATATTTTCTCTTTTTCATTTAATAAGAATGCCCCGTAAATTTTTGCGGGGCATTCTTATGTACAGCTTTTTTGTTTAGAAAATTTATTTTGAATATTTCTTCTTGAAATAATCATACACTTTTGCTGATAACTGCCTTAATTTTGGCCTGGCAAAATCTTCTTCTATTGGAAGAAAACATGAAATGATATACCTGATTTTTCCGTCATCCACAATGCCGACATCATTTGTCCAATAAGCATACCACCCTGTTTTATGATAAAACATTGCGTTGTTCGGCAAACCGGTAGAAAGTTTTGTTGTATCAAGCTGTCTGCCGAGCAAAGATTTCATCTGCATGCTCACCCACGGATTTACTAATTGATTGGTTTCTATTTTATACATAAAATCGGCGGCATGCAGCGCGCAGGTTTCTGTTCCGCGAACGGCAACATAGTCGGAATCTTCAAACTTTCGGCTGAGAAATTTTCTTGTTACTTCGCTTCCTTCCCATCCGTAAGAATGAAGCATCGCATTAATATTTTTTCGCTGCGCTAAATCTATTAAACAATTCGCGGCAGAATTATCGCTTCGGGTTATCATAAGATCTAAAAGATAAGCAACCGAAACAGTGTCACCGTTCTTTATAAGCGGACGCGGATCCCAATCGAGCTCGCGGGATTTATCAACATCATTCGGCGAATGTACGATAACCGGCGAAGTAAGAAAATATTTTTCTTCTGAAATTTGATGCAGCACTTCCGCTGCCACATACATTTTATACACGGACGCCGGATAGATAAAATTGGTGCTGTTTACTGAGCCGAGAACCGGCTTCTTTCCGTTCAAATCAACAACGGCAAAAGATAGTTGTTCAATGCCGTCTTCGCCGACATCAAAATCTTTATTCAAATCAAGATCAGCCGTGAGCGAACGAAGCATAGAAGAAAACGAAGGATCTTCAATAAGAGCTTTGTCTGTTGTTGTTTTTTGAGCAGAGGCATTCAGTGAACAAAGAAAAGCCGCGCCGAGCAAAAAAGTAATTTTGTTTTTCAATTTCATCGGTTTATTAACCTCCTATAACGACATTCCATGAACGAATTTCATAGCGTAAAACTAATCCGTTTATAACATACGGATCGTGCTGAACAAAATTTTCGATTATTGTTTTATCTTCTGTTTTAAAAATCAGCAGCGCCGTATCCGCAGGGTCGGTAAACGCTCCGCCTAAAACCATTTCTCCCTGCGCAGAGGATTCATTGGCTAAGCGAAGATGTTCCTCACGAAATTCCGTGCGGCGCGTAAGATAATCATCCGCCAAATGATAGAGTAAAGCAAAATACATAATTTATTTTCCTTGTTTTATCTTTTTGAATTGTTGTTTTTATAATAAAATTTTCAATTATTATTGAAACTGTTCGAATAAAACATCAAAGAGGAACGTATGTTAACGGTAACCACACACACGCTGGAAGGAAAAAGAATTACGAAATACCACGGCTTGGTCAGCGGCGAAGCCATTCTCGGCGCAAATATTTTCAAAGATATTTTTGCCGGAATCCGCGATATTGTCGGCGGACGTTCGGCAGCATACGAAGAAGAATTACGCCGTGCAAAGGATATTGCGATTGAAGAAATGCAGTCACAAGCACGATCGCTCGGCGCCAATGCCGTTATTGGCGTTGACCTGGATTATGAAACAGTCGGCACCGGCACAATGCTGATGGTCAGCGCCAGCGGAACCGCCGTTTCCGTTGAATAGATTTTTTTAATCCAGATTTTTGAGTCTGTAAAATAATTTGTGTAAATAGGATTTTTCATTACAATAAATGTTC
>JACFMZ010000100.1 GCA_019455105.1 Bacteroidota bacterium
CATTAATGCTTTCGCCGTACGCCCAAAGCGGATACAGTGAATTTGCTAAAAATTTTTACGGCTCTCTTTCTGTCGCTCAATCTTCAGTCTGGTCGCTGACACCGATTTCCCGCGGTTTAATTACGGTAAATACCGATGCAGAATGTTTTCCGAATCCATTTTCGCCGCAGAAATCTTCCTTATTAATAAAGACGGATGAAGATGTTTCAAAACCGTTAACACTTTCTATTTATTCCATCTCTATGGATTTACTGTATCAAAATACCGCCTCGTATAAATATTTTTTAGGAAAACGCTTTATTGAATGGAACGGGAAAAAAGAGAACGGTGAATTTATCGGAAGCGGAGTATATATTTATGTTGTCAGCGGGGATACAAAAAACACAATAGGAAAATTTGCGGTGATACGATGATATCCATAACGTTGCAGGTTAAAAATATTGCGAAAGAGTTTAACAGAAAAAAATTATTTGAAAATATTTCGTTTGATGCGGACGCCGGCTCGGCTATAGCCGTTACCGGAAAAAACGGTTCGGGAAAATCTACGTTAGTAAAAATTCTCTGCGGTTTATTAGAACCTACGCGCGGAACCTGGGTCCTTACCGTTGAAGACAAAAAAATTCCGCATGAAGAATATTATAAAAACATCGGCTTGGTGTCGCCGTATCTAAATCTTTATGATGAGTTTTCTGGAATTGAAAATTTAGATTTTATTGCGAAGATTCGACGATTGCAAAACCCTTCAACAATTATTGAATCGGTTTTGGAAGATTTCGGTCTTTTTAAGCATAGAAAAAAAGAGGTAAAATATTATTCTTCCGGTATGAAACAACGGTTAAAATACTGCGCTGCACTGCTTCACAAGCCGGAAATATTATTTTTAGATGAACCGCAATCCAATCTTGACAGCGAAGGTATTTCCGTCGTTCGCACGTATATGAAACAGCAGAGAGAACGCGGAATTTTAATTTTTGCCACAAACGACGAAGATGATCTCTCTTATGCCGATGCTGTTATCAAGCTAAATTCATTGAATATTGAGAAATAAAAGCGTATTTTTGTAACAAATGAGGGCAATTGGTTTATCATCATACTACGTTCTTGTAAAGGAAATTGCATCAGAACTCCGCACTCGGTATGCGTTAAATGCTCTGCTGATGTTTGTGGTAACAACACTTTCCGTTATTGTCTTTTCATTAGGCTCTGAGCATGTTCCATACGAAATTTACTGCGGTACGTTATGGGTGATTATTTTTTTCAGCGCAATGTCCGGACTTTCAAGAACATTTGTTACGGAAGAAGAACGGGGAACAACACTTTTACTTCAACTTATCACATCATCTAATTCGGTACTTTTAGGGAAACTTTTTTACAACGTTATTTTAAACTTTGCAATTACGCTGATTACAGCCATTGCTTATCTGATACTCTTTAACGACTTTGTTGTCCGAACGTATTCAATATTTTGGTTAACATTGTTGTTAGGTTCTGTCGGCTTGGCAAGCGCGTCAACGATACTTGCGGCAATTGTTGCCAAAGCGAATTCAAAGGGCACTCTTTTTCCGGTTTTAGCGTTTCCTGTATTGGTACCGATTCTGCTTACGGCTATTAAGGCAACAATTCTTTCGGTAGAAGGAGGAATGTTTAATGAAGCATTTCCTGATTTTCAAGTGCTGATTTCATTTACCATTGTTATTATCGCAGTTTCATTTTTATTATTTGATTTTGTCTGGAAGGACTAGTATGCATTATCTCTTCAAAGCGGCATCGGCAGTTATCATCACCTTTGTAATTATTGCGGGAATCGGCATTCCGATGGTTCAGGGAAATCATGGATTTTTTGAATTTCCATTTATCCCCGGATTAGAAGAAAAAGCTCGAAATATTTTCTTTCATGTTCCGATTGCCTGGGCGACAACCTTGGCATTTATTATGTCTATGATTTACGGCATTCAATATCTTCGTAAGCAGGATATTGAATACGATTTGCGTTCTGTCTCTTCCGCAGGAATTGGAATGATTCTCTGCGTTCTTGCTACCGTAACCGGAGCCGTGTGGGCAAAATTCAATTGGGGAGCATTTTGGAATTGGGACCCGCGCGAAGTTTCTATTTTTATTTTGCTGCTTATTTACGGCGCCTATTTTGTTCTGCGCTCGGCAATTGATGAAGACGGCAAACGTGCAAAACTTTCTTCTGCCTATTCAATTATTGCCGGCATTACCGTACCGTTTTTTATTTTTGTTATGCCAAGATTAATGGGGGGGCTGCATCCCGGTTCTGCCGGCGATGAATCTGGAAAAGGTCCGGTGCTTGAATTAAAAATGTCCGGAATGATGCTGGTTGTATTCTTTTCATCGCTCATCGGCTTTACCATATTGTATTTTTGGATGTATTCCGTAAAACTTCGCGCCAATAGAATTGAACATCAATTAAAATCTCAGGAGTAATTTTCATGGAATTTTTTGAACAAAACCAAATGTATATTGTTATGCTTATTGTGCTGGTCACCTGGTTTGGCTTATTAGGTTTTCTCATTAAGCTCGATCGGCAGGTAAAGAAACTTGAAGAATTATTAAAAAAATAGGAGCGTGTTATGAAGGGTAAAATTATTGTTGCCGGAATTGTTATTGTTGCTGCTTTAATTTTCGGAATGGTATCATTCGTTGAGAGCAATATTGAATATGTTGATTTTTCTAAAGCCGAACATATTGCCAAGAAAGTTCAGGTAAAAGGAAAATGGAATAAAGATAAAGAATCGGTATTTAATGCGGAAAAATCCCAGTTTTCTTTTTATATGGTTGATGATAACAACCGCGAATGCAAAGTTGTGCTGGACGGCGCAAAGCCGAATAACTTTGAACTGGCAACGGAGATTGTGGTAAAAGGAAAATTACAAGACGGATATTTTCATGCGTCGGAAATTTTGACGAAATGTCCCTCCAAGTATGAAGGTGACGGAGAAGCGGTTAAAAAAACAATATAAGGTAATAATATATGCTTGGGGCAATTCTTGTTAAAATAACATTTGCATCGACACTATTTTCTGTTATTCTTTATTTTTTTAATTTTCGAAAACATTCTGATGAACTGTTAAAGTATGCACGTCAGTTTTATTACATAGCGGTTTCCGGTTTCCTCATTATTTCAGGAATGATGCTTTATTTTATTCTCACGCATCAATTTCAATATTATTATGTGTGGGCATACAGCTCTACCGATCTTCCCCTTCCGCTGCTGGTTTCAACGTTTTATGCGGGGCAGGAAGGGAGTTTTATGTTGTGGGCGCTCTATACTTCCATTATCGGCCTGTTCCTGATTCGCTATTCTTCAAAAAAAGGGTACGAAACAGAATTGATGCTGGTGTACACAACCATTCTCTCTTTTTTGTTGCTGATGCTTCTCGTAAAAAATCCATTCAAATTTATTTGGGAACAATTTCCGGATGAACTGTATCATGTTGGTCCTGTTCCGCCGGATGTTTTGAACTACGCGTGGATTGACAAAGCACGCGCGCTATGGGCAACAATTCCTGTTGAAGGAAAAGGCTTAAATCCGCTGCTGCAAAATTATTGGATGGCAATTCATCCGCAAATTTTATTTATCGGATTTACGGCAATGTCCATTCCATTCGCGTATGCGGTTGCGGCAATGTTGAAACGGGATTATGTCAGCTGGATTCGAGTGGCTGCGCCGTGGACAATATTCGGCGCGCTGGCGTTAGGTTCCGGTATTATCATCGGCGGTTACTGGGCGTATGAAACGTTAGGATGGGGCGGTTACTGGGGTTGGGACCCGGTCGAAAATTCTTCGTTAGTTCCGTGGCTTGTCTGCGTTGCTTCAATTCACACAATGCTGGCGCAGCGAAAAAACGGTACATATATTAAAACAAATTTTGTCTTAAGTCTTCTCTGTTTTATTCTTGTTTTGTATTCAACGTTTTTAACGCGAAGCGGTGTTCTCGGCGATACTTCGGTTCATTCATTTGTTGATCCGGGAATGTGGGTGTATTGGCTGTTGCTGATGTTGATTTTAATTTTTGCCGTTATCGGCTTCGGCCTTTTTGCTGCTCGCTGGAAAGAAATGCCGGTTGTTCCTGTTGAACATACCTTTGTTTCACGTGAGTTTGCATTATTTCTCGGCGCTTCGGCGTTAGTGATTTCTTCAATTTTTATTCTCATCGGAACTTCTTCACCCATTATCACAAGTATTTTAAAAGGAAAAACTTCTGCCGTTGATATTTCTTATTACATTACTACAACGCTTCCGTTGGGAGTAATTATTGCTCTTCTTTCCGGAATCGGGCAGTTGTTGTGGTGGAAACGTTCAGACGGAAAAACATTATTGCATCAGTTAATACTTCCTTCAATGTTGGCATTGCTGTTAACGCTAACGGCAGTTTTCATGGGGGCGCATCATCCGGCAATGATAATTTTTATTTTTGCCGCTTCAATCGGTCTTTTTGCAAATCTTATTGTCGGTGCAAGAATTATTAAAGGAAATCCGAAAATGGCAGGCGGAGCAATTACGCATATCGGTATTGCTTTAATGTTTCTCGGATTTGTTTCTTCAGAAAAATATGATTCAAAAGAAACTTTAAATTTAGAAGAAGGAAAAACCGTTAATGCGCTCGGTTATTCATTAAAATATATCGGATACAAGCCGTTAGAGCGGGGAAGATTTGCATTTAATGTTGAAGTTGAAAAAAACGGAAAGAAGTTTATCGTTGCTCCCGTAATGTTTGAAGGAGAAAGCGAAGGTTCGGTAATACGAAATCCCGACATTATTAATTTAGGAACGAAAGATTTTTATCTTTCTCCGCTCGCACTTGAAGCGCAGGATGAACATTCTTCTTCCAATGAAGTAACATTAATGGAAAAAGAATCCGTTGAAAAGGATGGAATGAAGATTGAATATCTTGGGTATAAATTTTCACAGTCTGCAGAGACAGGAAACTTTATTCAGGCACAGTTAAAGGTAACGCAAAACGGAAAAACCGAAATTCTTACTCCAACGTTAACAAATAATGCAGGGAAGTTTAGTTTCACAGAGGCTAAACTAAAAAACAGTAATGTTGGAATTAGCATTAAAATCTTAAAGCCGGGAAATGAATCCGAAGGAAAATCAAGCATTACCATTTCACTCTCCGGTATTCCGGCTTCTGTTGAGACAGAGAAAGCGCCTCAGCGCGATGTTCTTGTTGTTGAAGCAAGCATTAAACCGTTTATCAATCTCGTCTGGATTGGGACATTCTCTCTTATGATTGGTTTTGTTATTACAATCGTAAGGCGGGCGAAAGAATCCCTGCGCTTTGCAGAAAAATGGAAATAATGTAAAGAGTTATGTTTTAAAAATACAACAGCCCGTTAATAGCGGGCTGTTGTTCGTTTAAAGCATATATTATAACTTCATATCAAACAGAGAATTTAATCCGACAGGTTCTATTGAATAAAACGGCTCGCCGTACGCCGTATTGATCAGACTGCCGAAATGTTTATCCCGCGCGTAAATTGATTCGAGAAATAATTTTGAAGTCAGCATTGTTTCCCGTTCTTTACTTTTAGGATTGTAGAACTGCGATGAAAATGCTTCCAATGTTTCCTGTTTAATATGATATATCGGACTAACATCAACAATAAACGACGGCTGAAATTCATATTTCTGCATAAAATGGAAATAGCGTTTCGGTCGGAACGGCTCTTGAGTTTTTCCGTTTGTTTTTGTTTTAATTTTTTCAAGTCCGCTGTAAAACCATGCTTCTTTTGCTAACCGATGAGCATGTTCATGATCAGGATGCCGTTCAAGCCAATGAGGAAAGAGGAGAACCTCCGGCTGATAGTGCCGGAGTATCTGCACAACTTTTATTGTATTTGTTTTATTAACTTCAATTCCGCCGTCCGGAATTTTTAAGTTTACCCGCATAGACAAATGAAGAATCTTCGATGAAGCTTCAGCTTCTTTTTTTCTAATTTCTTTAGAACCGCGTGTTCCCAACTCGCCCTGCGTTAAATCTAAGATGCCGACTTTTTTTCCGGATTGTGTCAGCAGTGCAACCGTTCCGGCACAAGCAAGTTCAATATCATCGGGGTGCGCAGCGATTGCCAAGACATCTAATTTCATTCTTCTTTTCCTTTCTTACTTAAATACAGTTTTCAAGATGGTGAGGAATGTTTGATATGAAAACAATAAAAAGTATATTTACCTATGGAAGATAAACAAATTCTCTCAATAACTGAAATTACGCGGCAGATAAAAGGAACTCTTGAACTTGGATTTTCCGATGTGTGGATACAAGGAGAAATTTCCAATTTTAAACTGCATTCTTCCGGGCATCTTTATTTTACGCTGAAAGATGAAGGCTCACAGATTTCTGCCGTTATGTGGCGCGGAAGAGCCTCAACAATGTTATTTCGTCCGACAGACGGAATGAAAGTTATTGCGAAAGGAAGAATTTCCGTTTACGAGCCGCGCGGAAGTTATCAGATTGATTGTTATCAATTGCAGCCGGTCGGCATTGGAGAACTTCAAAAAGCATTTGAGCTGCTCAAACAAAAATTATATTCCGAAGGATTATTCGACGAAGAATACAAGAAACCTCTTCCGCCGTATCCGCAGAAAATCGGCGTTATCACTTCGCCGACCGGAGCCGCAGTGCATGATATTATCAGCGTACTTTCCAGACGCCAGCCCTCGGTTGAAGTTATCGTTATACCGGTAAAAGTTCAAGGCATCGGCGCGGCTGAAGAAATTGTAGAAGCGGTTGAATTATGCAATCAAAAAAAACTTGTTGATGTTCTCATTGTCGGCAGGGGAGGCGGATCGTTAGAAGATTTGTGGGCATTCAATGAAGAGATTGTTGCTCGTGTAATTTTTGCATCGGAAATTCCCGTTATAAGTGCCGTTGGACATGAAATTGATTTCAGTATCAGCGATTTTGTTGCCGATTTACGCGCGCCGACACCTTCTGCCGCGGCTGAACTTGTGGTGAAGGATAAAAATGAACTCGTTGAAATTATACGTAATTTTCAGTATACTTTATCAGAAAATATAAAATATTCAATTACGGAAAAGCGAAAAGCGATACAGCATATTATTGAAAGTTATTACTTTAACCGTCCGCTTGATTTAGTTCGACAAAAAAGCCAGCAATTAGACGAAGTTGACCGGCGGTTGTCAACTTCAATGCATCATTATTATAAACATATTAAGCAAAGAACATCCACACTGCAACATCGTATTCAATCGCTTAATCCGAAACAAATTCTGAAGCGCGGCTATGCCATAGTGAAGCAAAAAGGAAAAATTGTTTCGCTTGTTCAATCAATGGAACAACATTCTTCTGCCGAAATAGAAATGCACGATGGTTTTGCTGATGTTAAAATTTTAACGAAGCGGGAGCACAATGGCAAAAAAAGAAACAGCTAAATTTTCGTTTGAACAATCCCTTCAGCGACTGGAACAAATTGTTGAATCGCTGGAAGAAGGTGAAGTTTCTTTGGAAGAATCGCTTTCTATGTATGAAGAGGGAATTGAGCTTTCAAAAAAATGTATGGAAACATTAAGCAAAGCCGAATTAAAAGTTCAGCAGCTCTCGAAAGATATTTCCGGTAAAATTGAAATGAAAGATTTTGAATAACATGCCACAAGAGTCAACGTTGCTACATCAAATTAATCTTCCTGCGGATTTACGAAAACTCGACAAGTCACAGCTTCGCAATGTGTGCAATGAAGTTCGTGAGTTTCTCGTTGATTCGGTCTCGAAAACCGGCGGTCATCTCGGTGCCGGACTTGGCGCCGTTGAATTAACTGTTGCCTTGCATTACGCCTTTAACACACCGAAAGATAAATTAGTGTGGGATACCGGTCATCAGGCATATCCACACAAAATTTTAACCGGAAGAAAAGACCGCTTGCATACTATCCGCCAGTTAGGAGGAATCAGCGGATTTCTTAAACGGGAAGAAAGTGAATATGATGTTTTCGGTGCGGGACATGCAAATACCGCAATTTCCGCAGCGTTAGGTGTTGCCGCTGCAAGAGATTTTGAAAAAGAAGATTACAAAGTTGTTGCCATTGTCGGCGACGGCTCGCTGACAGGCGGAATGGCATACGAAGGATTAAATAATGCGGGTCTTCTTAAAAAAGATATCATTGTTATTTTAAATGATAATAAAATGGTTTCACTTTCAGCCAGCAATCCGCGATTGTGGTCGCTTCATGATTATTTTTCGGTTGCATTCACTTCGCCTTCATATAATAAGTTTCGCACAAATATGTGGGAGATGACCGGGAAGCTGGATGCCTTTGGCGACAGAATTAGAACCGCAGCCAGTAAATTTGAAAAAGGATTAAAAGCAATCGTAACGCCGGGAATGATGTTTGAAGCTATTGGGTTTCGTTATTTTGGTCCTTTTAACGGACACAATGTTTTAAAATTAGTTGAAATATTTAATCATGTAAAAGAATTTAAAGGTCCCATCCTCATTCATGTAACAACTGAAAAAGGAAAAGGATACGCGCCGGCCGAAGCTGACCTCTCGAAATTACATGGAGTATCGCCGTTCGATAAAGTCACCGGGATTTCGCCGAAATCGGAAGCGCCGCCTGCATATACAAATATTTTCGGCAACGCAATGGTTGAAATCTGCAAAGAGAATCCAAAAGTTGTCGGCATTACTGCTGCCATGCCGGATGGAACAGGATTAAATATTTTACAGAAAAATTATCCTGAAAAATTTTTTGATGTCGGAATTGCCGAACAGCACGCCGTCACTTTTGCCGCCGGAATGTCAACGGAAGGCTATATTCCTGTTGTTGCAATCTACTCAACGTTTTTACAACGAGCGTTCGACCAGATTGTGCATGATGTTTCATTGCAGAATCTTCATGTAGTTTTTGTTATGGACCGCGGCGGTTTGGTCGGCGCAGACGGACCGACGCATCACGGAACATTAGATTTATCGTATCTACGGTGTGTTCCCGGAATGATGATTATGGCGCCGAAAGATGAAAACGAGCTTCGCGATATGCTCTACACAGCAGTGCAGGAACGAAAATCTCCTGTGGCAATTCGTTATCCTCGGGGAAATTCACTTGGCTTACCGAAAAAAGAAAAAATGGAAGCTCTGGAAATTGGAACATCACAAACTTTACGAACAGGAAATGATGTTGCTGTCATTGCTGTCGGAACTCTTGTGAATAATGCGCTAAAGGCAGCAGAGCTTCTTGAAAAAGAGGGAATCCTGGCTGAAGTCGTTAACGCAAGATTTGTAAAACCAATTGATAAAAAAATGTTATCCGCCGTTGCGGGTCGATTTCAGCGTATTGTTACCATTGAAGAAAATAGTATTGTCGGGGGTTTCGGCTCCGGTGTATTAGAAGCGTATGCAGAATTGGGTCTATCGAATCTTACTATAAAACTTATCGGACTTCCCGACGGATTCATCGATCACGGCACACCGGCAGAGCTGCATAAAATAACAAAATTAGACGCGGAAGGATTAGCGGATACTATTAAAAAATTTTGCAATCAACACCCAGCCGCACAACCAATAGAAAACCGGAAAGCGCAATAGGGTTATGAAAGATAAAAACAAACAAAAAATGGGAATAATAGGACTTGGATGGATTTCGCAAGTCTTTCATCTCCCCATCTTAACAAAGATGAACGATGTAGAAATTTCCTGTGTGTGCGACCGCGATAAATCCAGAGCGCGATTTATTGCCGAACGTTTCAGTATTCCAAGATTTTATACGGATTACGAAGAAATGTTGAAAGTTGAAGAAATTAACGCCGTAGATATTTGCACTTCAACCGATGCACACAAAGAAATTTCAATTGCATGTCTGGATTCAAAGAAAGATGTTTTTGTTGAAAAACCGATTGCCAGAAAATATCAGGAAGCGCTTGATGTTGCCGAAAGCGTAAAGAAGAACAAACGAAAACTGATGGTTGGCATGAACCAGCGCTTTCGTCCCGATACAATGATGCTGCGCAGCTTTATTGAAAATAACGAATTAGGAAAAATATTCTATGCTAAAACCGGCTGGCTGAAACAACCTTCATCTGAAGGCGCCTGGATGCAGAAAGAAGAACTTTCCGGCGGTGGCGTAATGATTGATTTGGGAATTGTTATGCTTGATCTTGCATTGTGGATGACCGGCTTTCCTGAAATAGCAAGAGTAAATGCCGTGAACTATCATCATAAAACAAAAGTGGAAGATTCTTCTGTAGCGTTTTTACATATGAAAAACGGAACAACCATTTCTGTGGAAGTGAGCTGGCGGTTTCATATAGAAAATGAATTGTATTACTGTAATATCTACGGTGTTAACGGCGCGGGAAAAATTAACCCGTTAAAAATTCATAAAGAAATGCACGGCAGCGTTGTGAATGTAACCCCTTCAAAGATTGATTCCACTTCGAGCTTAATCAAACGATCCTATGAAAATGAACTGAAATACTTTATAGAAGTTCTTAAAGGAAATCTTCCGGTAATCTCTTCGGCAGAAGAAGCTGTGCAGCGAATGAAAATTGTCGATGCAATCTATAAATCTGCTGAAAAAGGAAAAGAGATTTATTTTAAATGAGCTCTTTTTCGCTATTACAATTATTCAAGACACTACTCTGTTTTTCGTAGTGTCTTTTTTTTATAGAGAATGAAATCTACTGATGAATTTTGGATGAAAGAATGTTTACGGCTCGCTCAAAAAGGAAAAGGGAGAGTAAGCCCGAATCCGTTGGTAGGGTGTGTTATTGTTAAAGG
>JACFMZ010000101.1:0-5179 GCA_019455105.1 Bacteroidota bacterium
CTGCTCTATCCTTTTCGAAAGAAAAATTCGATAGAGAAGAGATATTATCCAGAGCAGATTCATAAAGAAGATGGAAATAATCAGATACCATTCAATGGTTAAAAATAAAAGAGAGAGAGTCAGCAGCACAAATTCGGTACCCAAGCCGTAGAGCCGATTCAGAAACAGCGCGGCAGAATTTTGATTCCACGAATGGAGTTCCGATTCGGAAGAAATATTTTTTGTCAACGCAGTATCAATTCTTTTTATCACTGCATCCTGCCAGCCGTACATTCCTAAAAATATTTTTTGTAAAAGAAGCGTGATGCGGTCTTCGTGAAAATCTTCCGGTTGCAGTTCTTCGCTCAGGCGGTTATTTAAATATTTTTTCTGTTCATGAAGAAAAGCCGTTTGATAATACACTTGATACGAAACCCGCAGATTTACGCCGAGAAATCCGATAACGGAAACAAGCGCGGCAGAGCCGTAACTGTACCCGGCATACCGCAGCTGAAAATAAATTCCGACGAACAGAAAAAGATGTACAACAAAATCGCCGATGGAATCGTAAAATCTTCCGCGCCGTGAGTAGAGCTGTTTAGCGCGGGCAAGCTGCCCGTCCGCTGAATCGAAAATATCTTTTGCGTAAAACAGTAATGCGGAAAGTATTAAATCCGGCGAAGGGAAAAAAAGAAGCAGTGACGCCGCTATTCCCGCAAGTGTGGAAAGCAGCGTTACAAAATTCGGTGTAACGGGAAGATAAAACAATAGCATGGTAATAATTCCCGCTGCCGGACGCTGCAGATACACATTTACCAATTCATCCGAGCGGTTGGATTTTATGGAGGCGTGATAGCTGTAATTCATCGAAAAATATTTTTTGCACGATGAAGATCATCGCGGGTGTCAATTTCCATGCAAGGATAATTTCCGACATCCACCGCATACAGTGAGGCGCCGTGCAGAATCATCTGTTGAAAGGAAGCTTCGTAAAATTCCTGTTTTTTGTTTTGCGTAAAGAGACGGTCAAACAGTGTTTCAAACAAAAAGGTTGACGTGCGGGCGGAAAACCGCTCCATGCCGATAGATTCGCCGAACGTATTTTCCAGAGGCACTTCCTTTCCGATGCGGAGAATTGTTCCCTGCGGGCTGACTTCGACTTTAATTTCTTCATCGCCGACAGCTCCCTTCGTACGAACGGCGATTGTATCATTCGCATCGGTGTCCAGCAGAAGAGAGAGAATCCGTTCATTGAAAAGAATGTCGCTGTCTAACAGAAGAAATTCTTCGCCCGCGCATTGGTCTTTGGCGGCATACAGCGAGCAGGCATTATTGGTTGAAGCATAATCGGCATTACGGACAAACAGAATCGGCAGCGAAGAAAAATGTTTGTGCACGGCGTCCGTAATTTTTTTGTGTTGAAATCCGACGACGATGATAATCTGCGAGAACGAATACGAAGAAAGCGCATGGAGCATTCGTTCAAGAATTGTGCGTCCGTTAATTTCAAGTAAACATTTCGGCAGCTCGTTCGTCAGCGGGCGAAGGCGGGAGGAACTTCCTGCCGCAACAATAACGCATTTCATTCGCTGTTTCCGGTAATTTCAGAAAGTGGAACATAAGCGGAAAGAAAATTCATTAGAACATTCAGCAGCTGCGAATTTTCTGCCGGCGTGCCGATGGTGATGCGGACATAATTTTTCAACAGCCGTTCATCGTAAAATTTAATTTGTATGCCGGCAGCTTTCAGCGTGCGCTGCATTTGTTCTTTGTGATCTTCCGGAAACCGCACGAGAAGAAAATTTGCATCCGAACGGAATGCCGTGTATCCTTCGGCAACGGAAAATAAATCCATATACCGCTGGCGTTCGCTGACGATGATTGACTGAATGGAATGATAATATTGTTCCGCTTTCAGCGCGGCGAGCGCGCATTGTTCGGAAATTCTGTTATATCCGAGATAGCGGTTGCTGTACATCATTAATTCGCGAAACTGTTCGCCGGCAACGGCATACGCAATGCGCATTCCGGCAAGCGCGTATAATTTTGAAAACGTCCGCAGAACGGCGAGGTTTGCATATTTGCTGACTAAGCGTGTGTTGCCGTCAAGCCGTTTATCCGAAAATCCGATGTACGCTTCATCCAGCACAATCAGCAGTTTGGGAAATGTTTCGAGAAGCTGTTCGAGATGACGTTCGGAGAAGGAATTTCCGGTCGGGTTATTCGGCGATGCGATGAGTAAAATTTTCGGTTGTTCTTTTTTCACTAAAGTGATAATTTCATCAATATCGTACGCAAAAGAATTGCGATGAATGTGAACCGGATATTCCACCGTGTTTGCATACACTTCGGAAGCAACGCGCGTGTAATACCACCACGAATATTCCGGAATCATCAGCTTCTCGCCGGGAAGAAGATAGCAGTGCATAATATGTTTCAACATATCTTCGCTGCCGTAACTTATCAGAACATTTTTTTCGGCGAGACCGAGAATATTGGCGATGTGTGCGGAAAGTTTGCTCTTAATGCCGAGCATAAAATCCCGCGAATAGGTCGTGAGCATTTCCGGCGTAATGTTGTGAATAACTTCGAACACTTCCGGCGCCGGTCCGAAATGATTTTCGTTGCGGTCTAAAAAGAGCATGCATTTCCTCGTTTTAAAAAGTATAATGATTGTGTTTAGTAAAAACAATATGCCGGTAAAAATAGTTCTTATTCGAATGAAACAGTTATTAAGCGTTCTCTTTTTATTAGTTTCCGTCTCCATTGCGCAGCCGCCGGCAATAACTATCCGCGGAATTGTTACGGATGCGACAACCGGCGAACCGCTTCCCAATGCATCGCTGCGTCTTCTCGGAACCTCGAAAGGAACGGTAACGAATGCCGCCGGCGAATTTCTTTTTCCGCTCTCTTCAACGCCGGTGCGTCTGGCGGTCAGTTATATCGGCTATCGTTCCGATACGGTAGTTATTTCTTCGGAAGAAAAAAACCACATTCACATTGCGTTAACGCCGAATGCCGTGCAGCTTTCCGGCGTTACAATTACGGACGAAGATCCGGCGTACGAAATTATCCGCCGCGCCGTTGAAAGTAAAAAGAAGTGGATGCCGAAACTGCGTACTTTTGAAGCGAAAGCATTTAACCGCACGCAAATGCGGACGGACAGTTCCATTGCATTTATCACCGAAGCATATTCAACCTTGTATTGGAAACAGAACGATTCAATCCGCGAAGTGATCCGTCAGCAAAAGCAGACAGGAAATCTGCCGAAGGGAATGATGCCTTCCCGTGTCGGCTCTATTATGAATTTTAATGACGATGAAATTAAACAAGGCGGATTTATTTTTACCGGACCAACGGCGCCGAACGCCTTTCAGTATTATGATTATAAACTTCTTGCTTCGCGGAAGATGGATGATTTTGAAGTGTACGACATACAATTAATTCCGCGCACGGAACTTGTTCCGCTGTTTCAGGGAAAAATTTCTATCGCCGAGCGCTCTTATGCCGTTATGGAAGTTGAGTTGCAGCCGAATTCCGCGTTTGTTCAGCCCTTTGTAAAACTTATCTCTCCCAGATATACACAGCGTTTTCGTTTAGTTGACGAGAAGTTTTGGCTTCCCGCAAATTACCGGTACGAAGCGGTGATGGAAATTTCCATTGCCGGCATTCAATTTCCGAAAATCGGCGTTGAGCGCGATGTGGTGATGTATGATTATACGGTGAACCCTGTTTTTGCAGATTCAATTTTTTCAATGAAATCATTCACCATCGATTCTTCGGCAAACAGTATTGATTCACTCTTCTGGTCCGAAAATAATGTGCTGCCGTTAACCGCAGAACAAGAGAGCGCGTATGCAACGCTTGACAGTACGCAGTCGCTGGAAAAAAAACTACAACCCTCCGGTGTAACGTATCAAATCGTTAATGCGCTTTTCAGCGAAGGTGTTTCCGGCTGGGCAGATCTTTATTATAACCGCGTGGAAGGATTTCATCTCGGTGTTGCAAAAAATTTTTATGACAGCGCCGCGGCAATGAAATACAATTTAACCGCCGGATACGGTGTCAGTGATAAAGAAATGAAATACGGCGCGGGTATTGCATGGCGTTTTGGAAAGAATCTCAATTCAACAGTCGGCATAACAGGGGGAAATCTTCTTTTTACAAAATATGAATTTGAACTCGGTGTTTCGCTCTATAAAAAATTTGACGGCGAACCGCAGTCGATGGAGCAAAATAGACTTATCAATACGTTCGATGCATTATTCCAACGGAAGGATTACTATAATTATTACCGCGTTATCGGCGGCAATATTTCGGCAACGTGGAATCTTTCAGCGCTGACACATGCTGCGGTTGTGATACTCAGCGAAGAACAAAGTTCGCTGAAAAAGCATACTGATTTTTCCTTTGTCACAAAAAGTTCGTTTTTAAAAATTCCGGCAGCGTTTTATAACAATCCCGGCATTTATGACGGAAGGCTGCGGTCGGTAAATCTTGAATTTGATTATCGAAGCAGTAAGGGATTAAGTCTTGCTCGGCAGGCATTGTTTGTAAATACCCGTATGGAATATTCTTCATCAGCCATCAGCAGCGATTTTAATTATATGCAGGCGGAGTTTCGTCTCCTTGGAAAAATTACGACAATGGCGCAATCACTTTTTTCCCCTCCCGCGCTGACGGTTGTTCTTTCCGGCGGAACAACATTCGGCAGCGTTCCGCCTCAGCGATATTTTACTCTCACTCCGAACTCTTCTTCGCTTTCTCAAACCGAAATGCTTCGCGGCATGTTTCCGCACGAATTTTACGGCGACCGGTTTGCGCTTTTGTATGTTGAACACAACTTCCGGCGGATGCCGTTTGTGTGGTGGAGCCGGCTGTATAAAACAAATCTTGAATTTATTGTGAACGGCGCCGTGGCGCGCGGCTGGAGAACCTCGCATTCGCTCCTGACGCCGAAATTTCCGTTTCGCGATACGAACGGTCTCTATGCGGAAGCCGGTTTTGGAATTTCAAATCTGCTCGATGTTTTCAGAGTAGATCTTACCTATCGTCTTACGGCACCCCGCATGATAACGGCGAGCCTGCTGGTTTCGGATTTCATTATGGGATTCTTTGAGTAGGCAGAAGATGCCGAAAATTCATTTTGAATGTTGAGCAAATAATTCCTACAATACTTCTAATCTTTTACTGCACAAAC
>JACFMZ010000101.1:5189-10603 GCA_019455105.1 Bacteroidota bacterium
CTGATAATTCTTTTCTGTTCTGAAAGGAGGTTCTTATGGCACAACTTACCTGGCTGGGACACTCAGCATTTCAAATTCAAACAATGTCTTACACGCTTCTTATCGATCCGTTTATTTCAGGAAATCCGTCTGCAACCGTAACAGCAGAACAGCTTCATCCTACGCACATTCTTGTTTCGCACGGACACGGTGACCATTTGGGAGATACCATTGCCATTGCAAAAAAGAACAACGCGCTGGTTATTGCGCCGAATGAACTTGCTGTCTATTGCGGAAAAAAAGGATGCCGGTTTCATGCCATGCATTTGGGGGGCGCGCATGAATTTCCGTTCGGAAAAGTGAAACTTACCATTGCGCATCACGGAAGCGGATTGGAAAAAGGAGACGAGTTTTTATATCTCGGCAATCCGTGCGGATTTCTTTTATGGATTGAAGGAAAAGTTCTTTACCATGCGGGAGATACGGCGCTCTTTTTAGATATGCAGTTAATCGGCGAAATGAATGCGATTGATATTGCCCTGCTTCCTATCGGCGATAATTTTACTATGGGACCGGATGATGCGGTAAAAGCCGCAGAGTTTTTAAAACCAAAGCTGGTGATTCCGATGCACTATAATACGTTTGATGTGATTAAACAGAATCCGAATGCTTTTGCATTAAAGGTGAAGAACTGCACCGTAGAAATTTTAGAAGTTGGAAAAAGCCGGGAATTTTAAAGACAAAGGTTTCGCGCGAAGCCGCAAAGAAGGAGGGTGCTGAATTTTTAATAAATATTTTTATCCAAACAATACATCCACGATAACAACAGCGTGGTTCTTTCAACACTAAATTACGATGAGCTATGAATACACTCGCCTTTATCCTTTGTTTTCTCTTTCAATACGAGCCGCCGAAAGAGGCATTGCAATTTGTTACAACGGAAAAATTAAAACAACATATTGCTGTTCTGTCGCACGATTCTCTGGAAGGACGCGGACCTTCTTCGCGCGGAGATAAAAAAGCAACCGCCTATATTGTTTCACAGATGAAACAATTTGGGCTTCTTCCGGCAGGGGAAAACGGCGGCTATTTACAGAAAATACCGCTCGTCGGCATGCTCGTCAATCCTTCGGCAAAATTTGTTTTCTCAAAAGGAAAAAATTCACAGACATTAAATTATTCGGATGATTTTGTTGCGCTTCCGGGCGCGCATGAACCGGTCATTAACGTAAAAAATATTCCCGTGGTGTTTGTCGGTTACGGTATTGTTGCGCCCGAACAGCGCAATTGGGATGATTATAAAGGCGTTGATGTTTCCGGAAAAATTTTACTGATGATGAACGACGATCCGAACAACGGCGATCCGAATTTTTTTGCTGGTAAGGGAAGAACGTACTACGGACGTTGGACGTACAAATATGAAATTGCCGCCGCCAAAGGAGCGCTCGGCGCCATTGTTATTCATACTACGCGATCGGCAGGATATCCGTACCGCGTTATTCAAAATTCTTTTTCAGCGGAATCGTTTGATGTAGACGAAAAAAATTCCGCGCCGAAGCTGAGGATAAAAGCATGGACAACTGAAGAGGCAACGCGTAAATATGTGGAGCTTGCCGGCTATAATCTCGATTCGCTTTTTGCCATGGCGCAGTCTCCTGCATTTAAACCGGTTGATTTAAATATACAACTCTCCGTTTCAATGCAATCAACGGTTCGCCGGCTGGAGACGAATAACATTATCGGAAAGGTTGAAGGGAGCGACCCGGTGCTGAAAAATCAATACATTGTTTTTTCGGCGCACTACGATCATTTCGGAATCGGCAGAGCGATTGACGGTGATTCCATTTACAACGGCGCGCTGGATAATGCATCGGGAACTTCACTGATGCTGAATTTAGCCGAGACGTTTGCATCGATGAATGAGAAACCGAAGCGCTCGCTGTTGTTTGCCGCCGTTGCTGCCGAAGAACAAGGGCTGCTCGGCTCGCAGTATTTTGCCAACAACCCTACAGTACCAATTCAGTCCATTGCCGCAAATATCAATACGGATGTTATGAATGTTACCGGACGGACAACGGATATTTCTTTTCAGGGAGACAATCGTTCGTCCCTTGGAAATGATATTGCTGTTGTGGCAAAAGAAATGGGTTTAACGGTAATGCCGGATCGCGCGCCGGAGCAGGGAGGTTTTTACCGAAGCGATCATTTTAGTTTTGCAAAAGCGGGCGTACCGGCAATTTCTGTCGGCGGCGGCTCGAATGTGGTGGGAGTTGACACAACAATTTTGAAAAAAATCCGCACTGATTTCGGAAAAAGCTATCATCAGCCGAGCGATGAAATGAAAGATTATTGGATTTACGACGGCGGAATTCAGGAAGCGGAATTTATTATTCGCCTTGTGTGGCGAATCGGAAACATTGTTGAAATGCCGTACTGGAATCCGGGCGATGAGTTTGAAGCCGTGCGAAAGGCGTCGTTGAAAAAGGTAAAAAGGTGATATAGCATACTTATCGAGGTATTGTTATATTGTTAGCAAAATACCAAACATCAATGCCAACGTTGTTTGTGTAATTATTTGCTTTGTGCAGAATTAATAATTGTTTAAAGAAGATAAATGCTGACTAAAAATTATATAAAAAGTCTAAAAAATGATAGAGACGGAGCAATTAGATCTCTTTTGAAAGATTATCAGGATAGTAGTTCTTTAACTTTCATTCTTGAAAATTTAGGCCAACTCCCTAAAGGTTTTGATGGAAGCTTCTTACTGGATTTGCTTACCCATAAAAATTCAAATGTAAGATTTTGGGCTGTAAAAACAATTGGAAAATTAGGTAATGAAAATTATTTATCAATTTTAAAAAAAATTGCTCTCGAGGATAGCAATACAAATGTAAGAAGAGAAGCAGTCTCTTCTATCGGAAGATTAAGAATTAAGGCAAGCCAAGCTATACTGACAGAAATTCTTCAAGATGATGATCCAAAAATTGTCTGTCAAGCAATTCGCGGCCTTCTTGTTTTTAAGGGAGATGAAGAGGTTGATAAAAACTTAAGACCATTAATTAATCACGAAAACGAAATGGTTCGGACAGTTATTTATAAAGAGTATTTTTCTGAACTTAAAAATAAGAACTCACAGCCTCATACAGAAAGCGATGATTTTTTGAAAAATGTTGTTGTCAATGCAGATACCATTGAAACAATGAAATTACTAAAAGATGAAAGCATACATTTAACTTTTACTTCTCCACCGTATTATAATGCTAGAGACTATTCAATTTATCCGAGTTATAAAGCATACTTAGAATTTCTTTCCAATGTATTTAAGGAAATTCATCGGATTACTAAAGAGGGACGCTTTCTGATTGTGAATACATCGCCCATAATAATTCCTCGCATCAGCCGATCTCACAGCAGTAAACGTTACCCAATACCGTTTGATATTCATCCATACTTAATGGAAATGGGATGGGATTTTATTGATGATATTGTATGGAAGAAACCGGAAGCTAGTGTAAAAAACCGTATCGGTGGTTTTCAACAGCACAGAAAGCCGCTTGGATATAAGCCAAATTCAGTGACAGAATATTTAATGGTTTATAGAAAATCTACAGAAAAACTTCTTGATTGGAATATTCGCCAATACGATTGGCAAACTGTTCAGGAGAGCAAGGTTCCGGAAGGTTATGAATCAACAAACGTCTGGGAGATCGATCCTTGTTTTGATAAAGTACACTCTGCTGTTTTTCCCGCTGAGCTTTGCAAACGGGTCATTCAATACTATTCATATAAAGGAGATTTGGTTTTTGATCCATTCGGTGGAAGCGGAACAATGGGTAAAACCGCGAAAAGTTTAGGCCGTTACTTTTTCTTAACCGAAAAAGATGAAACGTATTTTAATTATATGAAATCGAAAAAATCGAAAGATATGTTTGATACAATCGAAACAAGATTTTTAACTCTCGATGAATTTAAAGAAACAATAAAATAAACATGCCGTTAAATACAAGTGTAAAAAAAAGTATAATTAAAAAGTTAATTTCAAATCAAGACTACAGAGATGAAGTTTTAGTAATTATTGATGAAATATTTTTAGGTTATTGCATCGATTATTTTAAACAAGTCATCTATGCCAAAATTGATGCGCTTGGAGAAAATTCTGATTGGTATAAAAAAACCTTTCTCAACCCTGATTTACCTAAAGAGCAAATTGCAATTAATTCAGGGTTGAATATGAAATCAATTACCAATGCTTTTAATTCATCAAAAAAAGAAATTGTTATTAAAGCATCTGAGGATAACTACCACAGGCTGCAAAAAACAATTGAAGATTTAGTTGCCGGCGGAAATAATTTTGACATTAAACTTTCGATTAAATATAAAGATGTTTCTGTTGATTTGACCGTAGCAGAAAGTTTAATAGTAATAAATACCCTTGCAGTTAAACGAGCAGAGATTCGCGGTGGAATGTGGAGTGCCGTCGGCAAACAAGTTGAAAAACCGTTAATGACAACACTTTGTATGCTTTTTAATGTGCCTTTTGAGTACCATGCTCAGGATAACAATCCTGATAGTTTTAGAGAAGTTGATTTTTATGTGCTTTCTAAAGATGGTAAAAAACTGAGAACAGAAGTTAAGCTGATGGGAAAAGGAAATCCGGAAAGTGCAGATGCAATTTTTGCAAGGGAGCCGGCAATATTTTTAGCCGATAAATTATCTGATAAAAACAAACAGCAGGCAGAAATGTTAAATATACAATGGATAGAATTAAGGAAAGATGAGGGATATAAACGATTTCAAAAAGCACTGAATAAGCTGAATGTTCCTAACGGCGAATTTAACGGAGAATTAATAGATAGATTGGATGAAATTTTGAAACAAATTTACGGTGAATAAACTAGTCTAAATAAGGATAAAAACTTTCATCACGCAAAGTCCGTAACACTCAACGCCGCAGGGAATTTTTATTCTCTTCCGCTGCGGCGTTGCATGAGAATAAAAATTTATTTTCAAATCTTCTTTACGAACTCAATAATTATTTTGGCATCGCCGATTGGATGAACGCTTGCCGATTTGAAATCGCCGGAAATTCTTTCGCTCAGGCGTTTCGCCGCTTCCTGCACTTCAACAGGAAATCGCCGGTCTTCAGCGGCAGATTGTAAAAGCGTTAGATAGGGAGTATTGTCTTCATGGTAGAAATGCTGCAAGGCAATTCCCGCAGCGCGGCGTGCAATCGTCCGCGTTCTTCCGGGATTTTCATTCGGCAGACTTCGCTTTAATTCTGTTTGTATTTCATCTAACCAATTCATATCTATTCACTTAAAACAGGACGTTACACAATAATTCAACATTGCTTATAAAATATACTTTTCTTTCTCTGTTTAGAGATATAGTCAATAGTTGTGTAAATAATTTTAAGCTGCCAACCATACCTTAGA
>JACFMZ010000185.1 GCA_019455105.1 Bacteroidota bacterium
AAAGAGGAACATATTAAGGAGTTGGATTACAACCAATTTCTTTTGAATGAACTCGAGCAGGCACAACTTGCAACGCTGAATCAGGAAGAGCTGGAGGAATCCTTAAATACGCTTTCCAATGCCGAAAGTATTCGGGAATCGTTTTCAGAAATCCTGCAACGACTGACGGAAGAGCAAGTCGGGGTGATAGAAGGGGCAAAGCAAGCGAGAAGTGTTCTGTCAAGAATTCAATCCTTTTCGACAGAATATGAAAATTATTGGGAGCGTTTGAACAGTGCGATAATTGAATTGGAAGATTTATCGGATGAAATTGGTCTTAAAGCCGATACCATTTCCGCCGATCCTGAGGAGTTGGCTCGCGTGAATGACAGACTGCAAACGCTTTATAAATTACAGCAAAAACACGGGCTGACAACGGTTGACGAACTTCGTGTTTTGGAATTAGAACTTGCTGAAAAAGTGAGTGCGACTCTGGAGATTGATGATAAAATAGAAGCTTTTGAAAATAAAGTAGCTTTACTTTCCGAACAACTTCAAACTATCGGCGAAAATATCAGTGAAAACAGAGAAAAAGTAATCCCGATATTTACGGAACAGTTGGAAACTATTTTAGGAACGCTTGGACTTCCAAATGCACAATTTACTCTGAATTTGGAAACATCCGATGATTTCCGCCACAACGGAACGGACGTGCTGGAATTACTGTTTTCTGCGAATAAAGGGGTGCGTCCCGGACCGATTGGAAAAGTGGCTTCCGGGGGTGAGATGAGCAGGATAATGCTTGCAGTCAAATCAGTTTTGGCGAAGTATAAAAAACTTCCGACCTTGGTTTTTGATGAAATTGACACCGGAGTTTCAGGGGAAATTGCCAATAAAATGGCGGATATTATGGTGGCAATGGGTGCTTTTATGCAAGTTCTTACCATTACTCATTTGCCACAGGTTGCTGCAAAAGGAAAACAACATTTGAAAGTCTATAAAGAAGATTTTCAACAGATTACTTCCACACATTTAACGCCGTTGACTAGAGAAGAACGGGTTATGGAAATTGCCGAAATGCTGGGCGGAAAGAAAATATCAGAGGCAGCAATGGCAAATGCCAAAGAATTATTGAATTAAACGTATATTTACCTATTGAACTGTTCCGCAAGCTTCGGAACATTTTTTATTAACTTTTAATACAACCAAAGGATGTCATACAACTTGTTAAAAGGAAAACGCGGAATTATTTTTGGAGCTCTTGATGAGAATTCAATCGCCTGGAAAG
>JACFMZ010000102.1 GCA_019455105.1 Bacteroidota bacterium
CAATCAGAAGATCATTTTTTTTCATGTATAAAATCTGCTCGGCAAATTCTGTGGACCCCTGCCGAAAAACCGCAGACTGAACGCCGATTTGGTTCAACTGATACGAAAGGATTTCCGCCAGCAAATATGAAATTCCTAAACCTGCAGTATAAACGATATCTGAAGAGACAATAGAGGATACGGCTTTATTAAATGTTGTCCGCTTTATCAGTGCCAGCGTATCATTAATATTCTTTACATCCTGCTGGGCAACGCTGGAAAGAACATCGTTTTTTAATTCCGGAACAGTAAAAAGATCGTTGTTTGCTAATTTATTTTGAAGTGTTTCGGCAATTTCATCCTGAAGCTCTTTAAAGCCGCCGTATCCCATCCGCTGGGCATAGCGGACAATTGATGCTTCGCTGGAAGACGAATCTTTTGCCAATTCATGGATATTGAGAAAAGGAATACGGTCAAAATGCTCAACAACATAATCCGCAATTTTTTTCTGTCGTGAAGGAATCTTATTATAATACTGTCGTATTTTTTCTTTTATCTCTTCTTTATGCATAATATAAAAAACGGCCGGAGAGAGACTCTCCGACCGTACGGGATATTGTTATTTTGTAAGAATCATTTTTTTCGTTTCGCGGAAACTACCTGCCTGTAACGTATAAAAATACATACCGGAAGATAAATGCGAGGCGGAGAAAGGCGCCGAATAATTTCCCGCTTCCAGAGTTTTATTGACTAATGTTTCTACCTCTCTTCCGAGTGCATCAAAAATTTTTAAGCTGACGTTTGATGCAACAGGAATGGAAAACGCAATCTGTGTTTCAGGGTTAAACGGATTCGGATAATTTTGCTTCAAAGAATAATTTTCCGGAAGAGAAGTAAAATTTTGCCGAACGGAGGTAATAGCAGAATATTTTGCGCTTGCCGCATCCATGGCACTGAACATTTCATTTTCGGTTTTTCCGTAGGCAACGGCGTAATAGATGGTAACAGAATCACCAACCTGGCTAAAACCTGATTTTCCCGCATTAATACTGATGATACTTCCATCCGAGCCGGCAACTAAATCTTTATCAAATCCCGAAAACTTCGTCATTAACTCGCGCGTAGAATCGGTGGCTTCATCATTGTCAGGATCAGGTGAATATTCATCCCAATCTTTAATGGAAACACCAAAGGTAGCCGTGCTTAACAGTTTAATTCCCCAAAAGCTCGCTGTACCATCTCTTGAAAGAACAGTGGTCTTCTTATCGGAATTATATTTTACCGATTCACCGCCGTAGATGCCGTCAATTCTCGGTACCACCACAGCGCCGTAATATAAAGAACCGAGATTCGCTGTATCGGCAATAACGCGGAACCGGACAATAATATATTTTTGATCGTTCCATGCAAGCACTGCGGTTTTTACCAAAATTTTCGGCGGCGTGCCGGAATATTCATTATCAGCCATTGATTCTGATGCTGTATCAACGCCGGCAATGGATATTACTTGTGCCATATAGCTTGTAGAATCGGCATCATTATTATAATCAAACACCATATCGCTTGATTGTGCCGCAATGAACGATATACGGTCAATCTCTCGACCGGAAGATGTAAACGGGAACGTTCCCACACGGACACGCCCGTAACTGCTTAAGTTATACCCAATCTGCCCGGTACCTCCGGTATAGCTCGGCTGTGCCAACAGCGGAATTGCACTGAACAGGCACACAACAGTAGCAAAAATATTTTTCATAACAACCTCCTGATAATGTGGTGATAGTAAGTGAGTGAAACAGCGTGTTAAAAGATTCAAAAATTATTATGTTAAAATTTTCATGCTGCCTCCGGTTCATGGTGAAAGAAAATACATGAAAGAGTTTTTTTCGACGGCTGAAAAGATATTGTATTTCTTGGAGTAACTTTCCTTCTGCATAAAAATTGAAAGAACGCCGAACAAGAATATGTTTTAAATTTCTATTGTTTTTATTGCCAATGAAAAATTACCGGTGGAATCAGTAATAATAATGCAAGAATAAAGAAGAAAATTTGAATCGGAAGCATCCACCGAAACCATGTATTCCATGAAATATTTGCCAAGCCAAGCACACCCATCGTCAATCCCGATGTTGGAAGGATGGGATTTATCCATCCTTCACCAAATTGAAATGCCAGAACAGCCGTCTGCCGGGTAATACCGATAACATCCGCAAGAGGAGACATAATCGGCATTGTTAAGGCGGCTTGTCCTGAACCTGAGTGTACAAAGAAGTTAATGACCCCTTGAACGACAAACATCATCTGCGCAGCAAAAACAGGATGGAGAGAAGAAATAACGCCGGAACAGGCGTAGAGAAAAACATCAAGAACTTTTCCGTCAACAGCAACCACAAGAATGGCGCGCGCGCAGGCAATAATCAGCGCAACGCCGACCATGTCTTTTGTTCCTTCTTTAAAACTGTCGGTAAATTGAGCCGCCGAAAGCTTTCCGACAATGCCGGAAAAAATTCCGAGTGAAAGAAAGAGCGCAGCAATTTCACTTAACCACCATTGATATTCGAGAACGCCGTACACTAAAAGCATTAAGGAAAAAATAAAACTTCCGAGAACAAGTTTATGGCGCAGAGTAAATTCTTCCAGTAACGACGAATCTAAATGGAGAGAATGTCTGCGCTGCTTGTCAAATTCAAACACAGGACTGATATCCGGATTTTTTCGTACTTTATTTGCGTAGCGGGTAACAAAATAAATCATAAACGAAGCGCTTAGCACCCACACAATTAATCGGTATTCCATTCCTGAATAAAGCGGAATTTCGGCAATGCTTTGCGCCAGCCCGACGGTAAAGGGGTTAAAGATTGAACCGGCAAACCCTGACGCCGCGCCGAGAAAGGGAATGGCTAAACCGACAATCGAATCGTAACCTAATGATAACGCCAGCGGAACAAAAATTGGAATAAAGAGGAGCACTTCTTCCGACATTCCGAATGTTGTACCGCCGAGAGAAAAAATGAGCATGGTTATCGGAATAAAATATTTCTGGAGATTCGGTTTTTGCGCAAAGGTTTTTGCCAAATGCTGAATGGAAACCGTTACTGCGCCCGTTCTTAATAAAACGGAAAATGAACCGCCGAGAATAAAAAGAAACCCGATGATTTCCGCTGCTTTAACAAAGCCGGTAAACGGAGACATTAAAATTTTTCCAATCCCCTGCGGATGACTTTCCGTAAATTGAAATGAATTCGGAAGAACCATCGTTTTGCCCTCTTTTACTTCACTCAGATATTCACCGCCGGGAACAATCCAGGTGATTACCGCTACGCCAACGACAACGGCAAAAATCATTATTAACGTATTGAACTGGCGCTTTTGTTCCATTGGTTATTGTATGACTTTCTTTTTTAGTAAATCAAATTTTTGACCCTGCCGGAGAATATGAAGCTTTATGCTGTTTGCCGATAAATAATTATTTTTATTGGTGGAAATATTTTTTGCTTCAGTTGCATCATACACACAGACAACGCTTTCGCCGATAACTTCAAATGTTTTATTCGGGTAGACAAGAATGCTTGTTGATTCGTCAATTCCCACGCCGAGAAGTTTCGGATTTTCAAGAACGAGACTAATTAACCGGTTGTGTCTTTTTCTTACTACAAAATGCTGATCAATAATTGCATCGGTAACAAAGCCGAACCCCGTTTTGTATTCCACATTGTTTGTAAGAAGGGTAGAGAAGGCTGCGGATGAATCTTTGTTAATCAGTTCTTCGCCGGTGATCATGATTTCACTCATAACGGCGGCGCCGGCGCTTGTGCCGCTGATAACGCCTCCGGCATTATAAATTTCCCGCACCCGTTGTTCAGTTTTTGTTCCCTTCAATGCTTTTGTCAGCAGTACCTGGTCGCCGCCGGAATAAAATACGCCGGTAACGCCGTTCAGCCGTTGAAGAATTGAATCGCTGTTTGCCTGTTCTTTTGTAATGTTAAGATAAAACGATTGTTTCACTCCTAAATCGCGGATTTGCCGGGATTGTTCAATGCCCGTCTCTTCTGCATCGCCGCTCGCCATGGGAAAGACAACAACAACGGCATTTTTTCCTCCGGCGAGTTCAAAAAATTTCTTCATTATTTCATCGGTGCGTTCGCCGCCGCCGATAATCAGCAATTTCCCTTTTGGCGCAGAAAATAATGCGGCGGAGAAAAATAACAGAGCGCAGAGAATGAACGGGAGATGATATTTATTTTTCGATAAGCGCATAGGTTACCTCATAGGTTTTTAATAAATCTTCTATTAACACAAATTCTTCTAATGAATGCGGCTTTTGTGCGCCGGTGCCGATATTTACCGCCGGAACTCCTTTTGCATTATACACATTGGCGTCGCTTCCGCCGGAATATCGAACTCCGTGAGGCGTCAGCCCTGTCGTTGTCAGCGCGCGTTCGATATCTCTTACAATTTCCGATTCGGAAGAATGTACGTACGGAACAAAATCACTTTTTGTTTCAACGGCATATCTTCCGTTACATGTTTGTTGTAATATATTTTCTATAAAAGAAAGGTGTTGGTTAATTTTTTCACGGTACAGCGAGCGAACCTCGCATTCCACAACAGCGGAATCGGGAACAACATTTGTTGCGCTGCCTCCTTTGATAATGCCGAAGTTGAAGGTCGTCTCCTGATTGATTTTTCCGGTCGGCATTTGCGCAATAGCTTTTGCCGCAAGCGCAATGGCATTAATTCCTTCTTCGGGCGCTATGCCGGCATGAGAAGATTTCCCGAAAAACTTTAGCGTTACAAGCTCACACCCGGCGCATTCTTTAATATATGTTCCGGGACGTTTTGCGCTGTCTAAAACAAATGCTTTGGTAACATTGTACGGAGAAAGATCCACCGCCTCAGCGCCGTACATTCCAAGCTCTTCGGCAACGGTAAAGACGCAAATAAAATTTTTATGGTGAAGATTTTTTGTATGAATCTCTTTCAGTAAATGAATGATTACGGAAAGTCCCAGCCGGTCATCTCCGCCGAGTATGGTTCTCCCGTCCGTTTTAATTCTCTCATTATCAACAATATGAACAATTCCTTCGGTCGGCTGCACCGTATCAAGGTGTGCGCAAAGAGCAGCCGATGGTTTTGCAGAATCGTAATTCTTCGGCAGGCAGATTAAATTACCGCAGTTCCCTCCGAGTTTCTTCGCCGCATCATCTTCAATTACTGTCATACCCAGCGGCTGCAAAATACGTTTAACGGCATCGGCAATGCGGCGTTCTTGTAATGAAACGGAATTGATTTTTGTTAATTCGATAAATTGTTCTGCGAGCGTCATAGATATTGAAATAAAAATTTCATTTTATAAAAAGATGGAAGTGAACTTTCAGAGAGTTTACAACTTTCTCAGCAACTTGTCAAGTTAATTTTTACGATGAGGGGAAATGAATTGTGTGCCGTTTCGGCGCTTAAAGAATTTGCTGCCGCCTGTCTGATTGGTTTTGCGGTAATTTTAAGGAATTAACGGGGCTTTTTGAAGATACAGTTTGGTAATTTTTTGCAGAAGGACGGGAAAACATACGGAAATAGATTCAAGAGAGAACGTTACAATGCGCTTCGTATCCGGTAATCAAGACGGAGATGCCTGCTGTTTTTAAACGCTCTCCTTTAAATTATTTTTCTTCGGCTTCTCTTTAAAATATTCATAATAGAAAATTCCTTCACCGATAGTTAACAGCAGCAGCGAAATGGTGTCTCTATTCATTGAAGGACCAAAGCCGGCATCACTGATGAGATAATTGAGAATAAATGTGGTAATTGTCCAGCCGACTGAGAAAATGATAACCATAAAGGCAACCATCAGGAAGCCCGCTTTGGTATCTTCGCGCTGGTACTGATGCGTGAATGCGGCAGTAAAGCCGACGAGATGAATGTAAAAAATAAAAAGTGAAATCATAATTAGAAAAATCTGAACATTACATTGTCACACTGAGCGAAGTCGAAGTGTGACAGACAAGAATTTTTCAGATTGCTCAAAAGGATTCTTCGCTCCGTTCTGAATGAGCCCCAAAATTAATACGCATCTTCGCCCCAGATGACAGCGCGAATGGTTTTGAAAATTATTTTTAAATCAAACACCAGCGACCAATTTTCCACGTAGTAAATATCATACTTCGTGCGTTCTTCAATCGGCACATCGCCGCGCAGACCGTTTACCTGTGCCCAGCCGGTCATACCGGTTTTTACGCGGTGCCGTTCTAAATAGCGCGGAATCTTATCTTTGAACTGTTCGACAAAGTACGGGCGCTCGGGGCGTGGACCGACTAAACTCATGTGTCCTAAAATAACGTTGAATAATTGCGGCAGCTCATCCAAGCTGGTGCGGCGGAGAATTTTTCCAATCGTGGTTGTGCGGCGGTCTCCTTTTTTGGCGCGTACCGGTCCGGTTTGTTCTTCTGCATCGGTTCTCATAGAACGGAATTTGAACAATGAAAAAATAATTCCGTCTAACCCAATGCGCTCCTGCGTATAAAAAACCGGTCCTTTAGAAGTAAGTTTTATAATAATGGCAATCAGCAAAAAGAGAGGAGAGCTTATTGCCAGCACGACAATGGAAACAACAAGATCAAACAGCCGTTTCAGAATTTTATTCCAGGTGCTCAGCGCAATATCTTTTAACGTAATAAACGGAATACCTTCAATTTCCTGAATGCGGACGCGGCTGGTCATCATTTCCAGTAAATCCGGAACCATCATATATTCAATATTTTTTCCTTCAGTTTCGCGCAGCAAATCCACCAGCTTATTTTGTTCCTGATGAGCAAGTGTAATCATCGCAATTTGAATTCTCCGCGTTTCAATATCGTTATGCAGCCGGGAAATTTTTCCGAGATACGGAACGGCTGAAAGAGGGGAAGCGGGCGCGGCTTTTTCATCGGCATAATAGCCGAGCAGTTCGTATCCGACTTCTTTATGTTTGGAAAAATGTTCGCAGAGCCGTTCCGCCGTACGATTACTGCCGACGATGACAATGCTTTTTAATTCTCTCCCTTTCCGGTAAAGATATTTTTCAAATTCCATAACCAGAAATCTTCCGAATAGGGTGGTGATGATTGACGTAAAATAGAGAAGAATAAAAACGCCGCGTGAAAAAGAAAATTCGCGGTAGAAAAATGTTGCGCTCATCATTATCATCATGCAGATGGTGATAACGCGGATGATGGCGAATAATTCATCGCTGAGATGCGTATTGCGTCGCGTGCCGTACAGCTTTCTAGAGTTGAAGATAAGCAGCCACACCGGAATAAAAACCAGCGAGCTGACGAGATAACTTGATAAGGGCGGAATGCCGAGTTCCACTTCAAAATACTGCGTGAGCGGCGAAAAGAACCGGAGCCAATAGGAAAGAAGAAATGCTCCTTCAATGGCGGCAATATCCAGCAGAACGGTGAGAAGCGGAATAAGAAAATCGTTGTTGCGCGGTTTAACCATTTTTTGTTACCGGTAATTTTCGTATCAATAATTTATCCACGCGGTTTCCGTCCATATCAATAACTTCAATGCGAAGATCGTTCCATTGAAAAAATTGTCCGGCGGCGGGAATTTTTCCCATCTGATTAATCACAAATCCCGCGACGGTTTGGTAATTTCCGGTTTCTTCTTCCGTTAATTCCAGCGAGAAAAATTCTTTAAATTCATCAATTAATAATGCGCCGTCAATTAAAAATGACCCGTCGGCGCGGCGGATAATATACGGATCGTCTTTTTCTTTTTTATTCAACTCTTCGCCGACCACGGCTTGAAGAATATCGTTAATGGTAATAATGCCCTGAATGCCGCCGTACTCATCCACTAACAGCGCAAGGTGCGTTCCGTGTTCTTTAAACTGTTCCAGAAGCTGCAGCGCCGAAATACTTTCGATAACAAAAAGCGGCTGGCGCAGCAGTTTGCTTTCCAGGGATAACGGCTCGCCGGCAATTGCTTTGTGCAGTAAATCTTTTACATTCAAAATTCCTATAACGTTATCAATAGCATTTTTGCAGACAGGGAAAAATGAATGCGCATGATCGGAAATTTTTTTAAGATTTTCCTGAAGCGGGTCGTCGCTGTCTAACCAAATAATTTCTGTCCGCGGAGTCATGAAAGCGTTGGCATGTTTATCGCCGAGCCGGAAGACATTTTCCACCATATCCTGTTCGGCTTCTTCAAACATTCCCGCTTTTGTTCCCTGGGCAATCATTACTTTAATTTCTTCATCCGTTACGGGAGGTTCCGAAGAATTTTTAATGTGAAACAGACGGATAAGTATATTGGTGGAAAAACTTAAAAACTGTACCACCGGATTCATCATGGCGGAAAGCGTCTGCATGGGAACTGCCATTACCAGCGCAAGCGGTTCGGCATTGCGAAGCGCAAGCTGTTTCGGCAAAAGCTCGCCGACAATAATGGTGAAATAGGTAATGGCAATAACCACAAGCACCAGGGAAATTGAATGTGCGTAACTGCCGAAAAGATTTAACTCCTCAAGATAGATCGTTACATTATCCGAAAGAGTAACGCCGCCGTACGCTCCGGCTAAGATGCCCACCAGTGTCATGCCTGCCTGAACGGTTGAAAGAAACAGGTCGGGATTGTTGGCAAGATTGAGCGCTACTGATGCCCGTTTGTTTCCTTTATTGGCAAGAAGCTGCAGGCGGGATTTTCGTGCGGAGACAATGGCGATTTCCGAAAGGGAAAACACACCGTTCAATAAGATTAACAAAATAACAATAAAAATTTCGAGTGTTAAATTCATATACAGATAAAATACGAGAAAGAAAGGGAAAAATGAAATAGGTATTTACAGAGGCGCAGTTTGATGAAAGAGAATGTTAAGGCGGTTTACAGTATAATACGGCGGATGATATGCTGCGCTTCTTGACATTCTCTTTTCCTTATTGTAAACTTGTGCATAATAAACTCATTTCAACGCGCTGAAACATTTGCGCCGCCGCTCTCGAAGGAATGACTTCGGCGTTAGCTCCAGTTCGTTAGGTACACTTTATTTAACTAATTCGAATAAAAAGGAGAGATTATGGTCAAGCAGATAGGTATTTTAGTTGCAATATTTTTTTTAATGATGAGTTTAAGTTGTGATAAAAAGAGTAACCCTATTGATTCGAATGTGGCAAAACAATATAAAATTGCATTTTCTTCTTCACGAGAAAACTGGGAAATTTATCTTATGAACGCTGACGGTTCAAATGTAACAATGTTGACCAATAACAAAACAATTAGTAATAACCCAAGTTGGTCCCCGGATGGAAAAAAGATTGCATTTATTGGGTACGAGCAAAATGTACGCAACCTGTACGTGATCAATTCTGATGGTAAAAATCAAATAAAATTGGAGACTAATGTTGATTTGTATATGCCTGTATGGTCACCCGATGGAATGAAAATTTGTTTTATTGCCGGCGGAGTTTATACGATCAATGCCGATGGAACCGGAAAGAGACAACTAACATCTAACTCTTCTTACGATGCAGTATGGTCGGCAGATGGATCAAAGATTTTGTTTTATCAAGATACTTTTTCCGGGAAAGATATTTGTACAATAAACGCTGATGGGACAGGATTACAATATTTGACGAACAATACCCATTTCAATATTAATCCAATATGGTCGTCCGATGGATCAAAAATATATTTTTCCAGTGATCGCGATAGCAATTATTATAATTATGAAATTTATGTTATGAATTCTGACGGATCAAATCAAAAGCGTTTAACTAATAATTTTAGAAATGATTATCGTCCAATTATTTCGCCCGACGGGAAAACACTTATTTTTGTTTCTGGCAATGAAAATACGACTCAGCAGATTTATTCAATGAATATCGACGGAACAAATATTAAACAATTATCCAGTGTCGCTAAAGATGTTGCGACATATAGTTGGTCGAAAGGATTAAATAAGATTGTTTTTCAAGAAGGAAGTGGTTCCCACAGTGATATTTGGATAATAGATTCTGATGGAAGCAATCAAAAAAAATTAACTACATCTAACGGAATTAATGCTGAACCAGCAGTTTCTTCAGTAGAAGTGCAATGAATAAATATCTATCGTATTTCAGTTTAATAATGATTTAATCCTTAGTTATGGAGTGTACATAACATCTTTACGAAGTAAAAAAAAGTCAAGCGGAAAAAATATAAAATAACATCTTGCTCGATCCAGTCATTCAAGCTGTCGTGTAAATCTGCTCGTGCACTGAGTTTGCAAGTGATGCAAATTCTATTGGAGATACAAGAGAATTCAATAAAAAAATACATTAAAAACAGACGTATTTACATATTGATGCCAAAACTTTGAGTCTGTAAAATAATTTGTGTAAATAGGATTTTTCATTACAATAAATGTTC
>JACFMZ010000186.1 GCA_019455105.1 Bacteroidota bacterium
TCCACGCCAGTCGAATGGACCCCTTGCATCCGCGCTTCGACCAACGTCGTCCCGGAACCACAAAAAGGGTCGAGAACCTTTTGCCCGGGGCGCGCAAATTGTTTAAGGATTGTCTTGGGCAATTGGGGCGGAAATTTCGCGGGGTACGGATGCAGTGAATGGGTGAGATACGAGGTATCTTCGCCTTGAAAATCAAAGCGGATATTAGCAAGCGGTTTCATACGACTTTGCGAAAGATGACGATAAACGAACAATTTTGATTCGTATAAAACACAGAGGGATAGCCGAGCAACACGAGACGCCGTTGGCCTGTTTGGTCCCACACAATCAAATCGTGATATTTGAAACCGACTTCTTGGCCTAGCTGCGCCAAATCAGAATGAAATGGGACATACGGAATTTTATTTTTTGTATCGCGATAATCTTTAACCACCCACGCGGAATATCCCCCATTCGCCGTCACTTCGAGGTTCGCTTGTAACACGCCGCGCAATTCGCGCAAAAAATCGGCATAGCCAAGATTTCCAAAATCGTTTTCCGCTTCACTATACGGTTTCACCGTACTATTATTTTCAAATTTCAAGACGGAGCGTTTGTGCGTGGTCTTGCGGTCTTGAATGGACTTGCGAATAAAATCAGCATACGGCGGTGAGGTGACGGTTAGCTGGACTCGGTTCGCGTGAACATATTGCTTGAGCTTGCGGCAATCGTCGTTCACAATTTTGTATTTACAATTGGTCGAAAATAGATTTTGATTTTCCGCGAGCCAGCGTTCTGCAATTTTGGCGAACTTGGGATTTAATTCAATTCCAATCGCATGGCGCTTTAGATTCTGTGCCGCAATCAAGGTTGTGCCGATTCCGCCAAACGGGTCAAAAACAACATCGCCTTCTTTCGAGAACATCTTGATTAGGCGCTCTGCCAGTTTGACAGGGAATACAGCGCCATGTTCCAGCTGATATTGATAGCGCGGCGAGCTTAGATCATTCCAAACATTCTTGGAAAGCAATGCCCATTCGCTTGGCGTTAGACCATTAAAGCCAGCTTTATTTTTGACGCGTTCGATTTCGTACTCGGAAAGCAAAGCGGTTTCTTTGACGGTTCGCGCGCGCGTTTTCGTTTTGCGCTGTTGTGTTTTGGGCATTTGCAATACACTACATCACGATTTTGATACGCGCAGCAAGCACTCTTTGGCGCGGCGCGTCAAAAAATTCCACGTATTGTGACAGAGAAAAGATTTTTCAAA
>JACFMZ010000103.1 GCA_019455105.1 Bacteroidota bacterium
CAAAGACAGATTCCTTCCGCGCCGAAAGCAACGTCGTTGCTTGCCTGATCCGGATGATCGGCGTAGTTGCGAATAGTTAACGTGCGATAAATATCAGCCCACGACCAAACTTTTGCATAGGTCTGATAGACAGGAGCGTGTTTCGGATCGAGCGTTTTATCCACAAGAACTTGAAGAACTTCCGACGGTTTAGTGGCAATTTTTCCTTCAATCACTTCGCCAGTTGTTCCATCCAACGAAATCCAATCGCCTTCGTTAATTGTTTTTCCGTTCACCTTCATGGTGTGCGATGCATAATCAATATTCAATTCCGCGCAGCCTGCAACGCAAACTTTTCCCATTTGGCGGGCAACAAGCGCCGCGTGCGATGTCATGCCGCCGCGCGCCGTGAGAATACCTTCCGAGGCATCCATTCCTTTAATATCTTCCGGCGATGTTTCAATACGGACAAGAATAATTTTTTCGCCCCGCTTTTTCCACTCTTCCGCATCCGGTGCGTTGAAGACAACTCTTCCTGTTGCGGCGCCGGGACCGGCATTCAATCCCTTTGCCAGCAGATGTCCGCTTTCAACGGCGGCTTTCTTTTCTTTCACATCAAAAATCGGACGGAGAAGCTGGTTGAGCTGTTCGGGGTCTATGCGTTCAAGAGCTTCTTTATCGGTGATAAGTTTTTCCGCCACCATATCCACAGCAATTTTAATTGCCGCAAAGGCGGTACGTTTGCCGACGCGGCATTGCAGCATGTATAGTTTTCCCTGCTGAATGGTGAACTCAATATCATTCATATCGCGGTAATGCTTTTCAAGTTTCAAGCGAATTTTATCAAGCTCTTTATAAATTTTCGGATTTTGTTTTTCCAATTCGGAAATGTGAAGCGGCGTACGCGTTCCGGCAACCACATCTTCTCCCTGCGCGTTCATTAAATATTCGCCGTAGAAAACATTTTCTCCCGATGCCGCATCGCGCGTAAAGGCAACGCCGGTTCCGGAATCTTCTCCCATATTTCCGAAAACCATAGACTGAATATTGACGGCGGTTCCCCATTCGGCGGGAATGTCGTACATTTTTCTATAGGCAATTGCGCGGTCATTATTCCACGAATTGAACACGGCGCCTGCCGCACCCCACAACTGCGTCATCGGATCCTGAGGAAAATCATTTCCGGTCTTTTCTTTGATTGCCGCTTTAAATTTTGCAATCAAATCTTTCATATCGTCGGCATTAAGTTCGGTATCGAGCTTCACCCCTTTGCTGTGTTTCTTTTCTTCAATAATTAATTCAAAGGGATCAATTTCATCTTTATGAACCGGTTTCAATCCCAGCACAACATCACCGTACATTTGCACAAAGCGGCGGTACGAATCGTACACAAAGCGCGGATTGCCGGTTTTCTTTACCAAGCTTTCGGCAATGGCATCGTTAATTCCCAGATTTAAAATTGTATCCATCATTCCCGGCATTGAAGCGCGTGCGCCGGAGCGGACGGACATCAGAAGCGGATTTTTTATATCGCCGAATTTTGCGCCCATGGCGCTTTCAACTTTTTTTATTGCAGCTTTTACTTCTTTTTCCAACGTCTTCGGATATTTCTTTTTATTATCATAGTAATACGTGCAGACTTCTGTAGAAATTGTAAAGCCGGCGGGAACCGGCAGACCAATATTGGTCATTTCAGCAAGGTTTGCGCCTTTGCCGCCGAGCAGATTTTTCATTTCTGCTTTGCCTTCTGCTTTTCCTTTGCCGAAAAAATAAACATACTTTGGCATTATTCTAATCCTTTCAAGTTTTCAATATATTGTGTAAAAATTTTTGTTTTCCAGACTTTTTTAGAACAAAACAGCCCAAGAACTTCTCGCAAGAACAGTGCCATCTATTCCTACGCTGGAGCGCTCTAAAATACAAAATTTTTTTGAAAAATACGTGAAAGCGCTTCACATTTTTAAGAATTAATTTACTTCATTCTTATCGCTGCAATAAATTTCATTTTTATCCTTCAATTTTAATTCATTTTATACATTTTCTAATGGCATATAAGTTGCTAATTATAAATGTAACTATGAATGCACAAAACCCAGATATGCCTCTCTATTCTATTGGAACTGCTGCCCGAATACTCGGCATTTCCGTTCAATTGATAAGAAAGTATGAAGCCGACGGTTTACTTCTTCCATTTAAAACCGAAGGAAACCAGCGCTTGTATTCACCGAATGACATTGAACGGATTGAATGTATTCGCCGGGCTATTAACGAAAATAAAATCAGCATTGCCGGCATTCGTAGAATTCATGCAATGATTCCCTGCTGGCAGCTTGTGCAATGTTCTGAAGAAGAACGGAATGGCTGCCCCGCTTATCACGAACATGACGGCGGCTGCTGGACGCATAAAAAAGTTTCCGAAACGTGCGTAACAAGAGAGTGCCGCCTGTGTCCTGTATATAAAATGTCTGATGATTGTTCGAAAATTAAAAAACACATTGTAGAAATTTATCACGCTGCAACGTGATACCATTATGATACGTTGAATTAACTCAACCAGAGCTCTTATGAAAAAAATATTTCTTCTTCTTACCGTTTTTACTCTTGCCGTAATTCTGAGTATCGGAAGTTTAACAAAGAAAAATACCGAAGCCGCCCCTGTTGCTGAATTAAAAGAAAAATATTCCAAGCCGCAAAAACCTTCTGCCGATCATTCCAAATTTATACAACTGAAGAAAAAATTTACCGCGCCGGAACAAGTAACGGAAGCGTGTATCTCCTGCCATACCGAACGGCATAAAGAAGTGATGAAATCTTCCCACTGGAATTGGGAACGGGAAGAATATATTGAAGGGCGGGGAATCCGGTACGTGGGAAAGAAAAATATTCTCAACAATTTTTGCATTGGTATTTCTTCGAACGAACAAAGCTGTAACAAATGTCATATCGGCTACGGCTGGGGTGATGCAAAATTTAATTTTAACGATTCGTCTCGTGTGGATTGTCTTGCGTGCCATGATAACAGCAATGCCTACATTAAACAATCCGCCGGCGCGGGAATGCCTGATCCTTCCGTTAATCTTTCGTATGTTGCGCAGCACGTCGGTAAACCGCTTCGCACAAACTGCGGTACATGTCACTTTTTTAGCGGCGGCGGCAACAATGTAAAACACGGCGATCTGGAAAGCGCGCTCTTTGACCCTTCGCGCGATGTTGATGTGCATATGGCAGGCAACGGCGTCAATCTGCAGTGCGTGGACTGCCACACTGCGGAGAAACATCAAATGCTCGGAAAGATGTATTCCGTTTCTTCCATGAATCGTAACCGCTCCACCTGCGAACAATGTCACGGCGAACTGCCGCACAAGAGTGATGTTATTAATGAGCACACTATTAAAGTTGCCTGCCAAACCTGCCACATTCCGGAATACGCAAAAGTCAATTCCACAAAAATGTATTGGGATTGGTCTACGGCTGGAAAATTAAAAAACGGCGAACCGTACGAAGAGACGGATTCTCTCGATAATGATGTGTATATGTCTATTAAAGGCTCATTTTACTGGGAGCGAAATGTAAAGCCGGAGTATATATGGTTTAACGGAACAGCTTCCCACTACTTAATGGGAGATTCAATTAAAGGAAACGGACCGGTACAGATGAATACATTGTACGGTGATTACAATGATCCGGAGGCAAAAATAATTCCGGTAAAAATTCATCGTGCAAATCAGATTTACGATCCTGTTTATAAAACATTAATTCAGCCGCACACCTACGGTGCAAAAAAAGGGGAAGGTGCATTCTGGCAGGACTTCAACTGGAAAACATCGGCGGCATCCGGAATGAAAGCAGTCAATCTGCCCTTCAGCGGAAAGTATGATTTTATTCAAACGGAAATGTACTGGCCTGTTAATCACATGGTTTCGCCGAAAGAAAAAGCTGTTCAATGTAATGAATGTCATACGCGGGAAAACAGTCGTATCGGAAATTTACGTGATTTTTATATGCCCGGCAGAGATTCCAATGCGGCAATTGAATGGTTCGGAATCGGCGCTATTGTGATTTCGCTTGTCGGCATCAGCGTTCACGGAACAATGCGCATAGTGATGAAAAAGAAAAATCGGAAGGAGAAAAATTCATGAAACGTGAATATGTCTATAGAGCATTTGAACGGTTTTGGCATTGGATGCAGGCGCTGTTAATTTTCTTTCTTGCCTTAACAGGTTTTGAAATCCACGGCTCAATTCATTTTTTCGGATTTGAACAGGCGGTAACGCTTCACAACGGCGCCGCCACAATGTTTTTAATATTAATTGCTTTTGCAATCTTTTGGCATCTCACCACCGGCGAATGGCGTCAATATATTCCCACGGCAAAAAATCTTCGCGCACAAGTTGAATATTATATTTTCGGAATTTTCCGCAACGCGCCGCATCCGACAAAGAAAACGGTGTTAAGCAAACTTAATCCGCTGCAAAAAATAGTTTATGCAGCATTAAAAATTCTCGTTATTCCCGTCATGGTTGTCTCCGGTCTGCTGTATATGTTTTACCGCTATCCACAGAAACACGGTATTGAAAGTTTAAACATCAGCGGATTGGAAACTATTGCGCTGCTGCATACGGCGGGAGCATTTTTTTTAATCGCCTTTGTTGTTGTGCATCTCTATTTAATAACTACAGGGCAATCGCTGACTTCGAACTTAAAAGCAATGATTACCGGATACGAAGAATTAGAAAGCGAGCATACGCCGGAACAACCTTCTGAACCATTAGCTGGAGAACAGACAGTATGAAAACAAACTACATGAATCCGTACCTTGCGGGATTTTTTCTCGGTTTAGTTTTACTTGCCACTATTGTTATCACCGGGCGCGGGCTTGGCGCCAGCGGTGCATTAAAAAGCACGGTGGTTGCCGCCGTTACTTCAGTCGCGCCGCACCATGCCGAATCATCGTCATTTTTCAGTGAAAATTTAAAATCTCTGCACGAAAATCCGTTAAAGACATGGCTCGTGTTTGAAGTCATCGGCGTTATCATCGGCGGATTTCTTTCGGGCGTTGTTTCAGACCGGCTCTCTTTAAAAATAGAAGGAGGACCGAAAGTAAAAAATTCATTTCGTTTATTGTTTGCACTTATCGGCGGAGCGTTATTCGGTATCGGTGCGCAGTTTGGGCGCGGCTGCACCAGCGGCGCGGCTTTAAGTGGAATGGCTGTACTTTCCACCGACGGAATTATTACAATGATGGCAATTTTCGGAATGGGTTACGCCGTGGCATATTTTTTACGAAAGTTGTGGATATAACACGCCGCTGTAATGAAATAAAATTAAATTTTTAAGTGAGGTTTTTATGTTTCCTTTAGTCCCCGATTTAATCAGCGAAGAATTGAATTTAATTGTTGCCCTGCTGCTCGGCATTGCGTTCGGATTTATTCTTGAGCAGGCGGGATTTTCATCCTCGCGCCGGCTTGCCGGTTTATTTTATGGATACGATTTTACGGTACTTCGAGTTTTTTTTACCGCCGGCGTTACGGCAATGTGCGGCGTGCTTCTTCTTGATTTTTTTGGAATTCTCGACACCAATTTTATTTATATCAACCCGACCTATCTTTATCCTGCCATCCTCGGCGGAGCGATTATGGGTTTGGGCTTTGTTATCGGCGGTTACTGTCCCGGCACAAGTGTCTGTGCGGCAGCGATAGGAAAAATTGATGCTATGGTTTTTGTGGCGGGCGGACTGCTCGGCGTCTATCTCTTCGGTGAAGGATATCCGCTCTATCACGATTTTTATACGGGAAGCTTTCTCGGCAATATACGAATTTTTGATTCGCTCGGAATGTCACAGGGAATGTTTGCGTTGCTGCTGATTGCCATGGCCGTCGGCGCATTTTATTTCACTTCTAAAATTGAACAGAAAGTCAATGCCGAAGCGGAATCTTTTACCTTCAATAAAAAACATCACGCAATTGCCGGAGGAAGCGTGTTGGCACTCGGTGTTGCGCTGGTGTTTATGCCGAATCATAAAGAGCGAATTCTTTCGGAAGTGATGAAAAGTGATTACATAAAAAATCATCCGGTGAAAGAAATGACTTCCGATGAGCTGGCATTTAGAATTTTAGATAAAGATCCGCGCCTGCAAATTATTGATCTTCGCGATACCAGCGAATTTAATAGAATGACCCTTCCCGGTGCGGTAAATATTCAGCGCGACCAGCTTTTTCAAAAAGAGTTCAGCAACATTCTGGGACAGTCGCATAAGAAAAAAGTTTTTATTGCCAACAGCGAAGTTGATGAGCGGGAAGCGGCGCTGCTTTCAAATGAAATTGGGTATGAAAATCTCTACGTGCTGTGCGACGGCGTTCATGATTTTGTCAGCGCTATTCTCACTCTGCAGCAGCCCGCTTCAAAACCGAAAGTGTGTGAATTTCAGGTTCTTTTTGCCGGCACAAATTCAAAACCCATGGAACAGCATCCCGACGCACGCTACATTGCCGATACGGAACGGTTTCGTGCAAAAGCAAGCGGTGAAATTTTGACAATGATTAAAGAAGCAAAAGAAAAACCGGTAAAAAAAATTACACTGGTGAAAAAAGTTGCCGGCGGATGCTGAGAGTGTGAACCGTTATAGTTCATTCAGTCGTGTCTAAATTACACAACTTTTTAAAAAATTAAGCGGAGAATTTACTTCTCCGCTTTTTTATTTAATATCCTAACAGAAAAACAATCAGTCCGATGAGTAAACCGATGACAAAATTAAATCCCTTTACGATAACGGAATCTTTAAGAGAATACGATAACATCGGCAGCATTCCATGTCCGTCCTGCACAATGGAACTTGTTAAGAGTACGGAAAACGGAATTAATCCTTGAGCAAACAGAGTAACAAAAATCAGATGCGGACCTGATTCAGGAATTAAACCGACCAGCGCACCGAAGAACAAAAAAAGAATTTTATATTGCGAAGTAAATTCTTCTAAATGCAAATACGCCAGCCCTGATTCCACAAGGAGCAACGCGCCGAACGTCCAGAGAGCAGTTTTCCAAAGATGCCGTTTTATAATATGTTCGTACACATGTTCTTTAAAGTAATGCCGAAAATTTCTTTCATCAGCGTGAACAACCATTTCTTTACAATTCTCACAGACACGTATTTTGAACCGCTGAACTGCAAGATCAATCAGCCAGCCGCCGGCAATACCGATAAGAAAAAGAATGCCGAATAAAAGAATTGCCTGCTTCGGGAACATTGCGAGCATCACAAATGCCTCGTCGCCGGAAACCGCAATCATTGAACCGGCAAGTGCGCCGAAACTAATCATTCCGTGAATGTACAGCGAAACATTTGTAAATCCGCCGATACAGCCGGGTGTTGTTCCGATAAGTGAAGCGATAATGTATTGGCGAAAACGTCCTGCATTTTTAAAAAACTGCTCCAATTTTCTCCGCGTTACAACATTCAGAATATCAACAACAATCATCATTACGCCGACGAGCAGAGAAATCTGAATTGTTTCAAGAATAATTTTTTCAAGAAGCGGAGTCATTATGCCATCGTGCGTTTAGTTACTGTGTCCCGAACAAGACAACTCTGCGTTATGCACTAATTCTCCCTTGATAAATTTTTGCACAATGGTATCGATCTCATCACGCTCGGTAAAGATCGTGTTGATATTTTCTTTTTTTAATTCCTCAACCATTCTCCATCCGCCGCCGTTGGAAATTAAATAACTGCAATCTTTTAATCCCCGGACAAGATCGCCGTGATGATGTTCCCCTTCTTCATGATGGTGATGATGACCACCGTCTTTTCGATGGTGAGTAAAAGTATTAGCGCGAACTTCTTTTGAAATAATGTCGTTTCCGTTAATTTCAAAAATCATAAATGAACGGCAACGTCCGATGTGGCCTGTAACGGTTCGCTGATTATTTGTAGCTACGGCTATTTTCATTGTTTTATCCTTTCTTCTGTTTTATTTGAACGCCGGCAAACTCCTCCTCATTCATTCTTAATGCTTTCCCGTTGAGGATTCCGTCGGCAATTTTTTTTCTCGCCAGTTCCACAATTCTTCCGAATGTGGCTCTGGAAATTTTCATTTCTTTTGCCGCTTCTTCATGCGAATACGCCAGCAGATCGGCAAGGCGCACAGCTTCCAATTCATCGTGATGAAGAATAATCTCTTCCAATTCAGCCATGGGAATGCCGCGGGGTTTAAAGTAATACGCGGAAGGATGGCAGCAGACACGGCGATGTTTTTTTGGTCTCGGCATACGGCTTTGGTAATTTATTTCGATAAAAATGTTATGAGCATATACTCAAAACTAAAAAAGAACAATATTGAAGTCAAGTTATATTTTCAACAATTTTGCCGATATTTTTTCGTTTCGGATTTTATTGGACAGGAATTAAAAAAGAGGTATATTTGAAACGTTCTTCGGACGTTTAGCTCAGCTGGTCTAGAGCGTTCGCCTCACACGCGAAAGGTCGTAGGTTCAAATCCTACAACGTCCACATTAAAGCCTTAAAACATTTTGTTTTGAGGCTTTAATGTTTTAAAGTCCATCCCGAGATTCCTCGTTTTCGATTTCTCAGCTTGTCCTCCAGCTTGTCCTTCAAGTTGATGTGATACTGATCCGCAAGGAATCAGGAGCTATCCATGGAAAATATTTCACTGTTAAATTCTGGTTGGAATGGAGAACTGAAGATAGGATTTGGAGACTACAAAAAACTGACTGTAAAAGAGAATAGATACTATAAAAATATTGTTCAAAATTAATTTTGGCTGAAAATATTTTCGACTCTTGAATATGAATGGTGTTTATTGGCTGTGCATGGATAAGATAACACAGTCGTACTTCTATGTCTTTTCATCGGTTTTTATAATTTTTAATTCGGCATTTTTTATTGACAAACCATCTTTTATACCGTAATTTTGTAGAGCATTTTTTCATCAAGTCTGCTAAAGGGCTTAACGAGTGTTGCGTATCGCAGTTTTTGCTTCCGGTCGGGGTTCAAATTTTGAAGCTCTTCATCGTGCAATTCAGGAACAACATCTACCGGCTGAAATTGTCGCCGTTATAAGCAACAATTCTCAATCCGGCGCTCTTACAATCGGCCGGAATCTGAATATTCCCAGCTTTCACATAAGCCAGAAACAATTTTCTGATTCGGAAGAATTGACAAAAGCAATTCTGGAAACAGTATTTCAGGTGAAGGCAGAGTTTATTGTGCTGGCAGGATACATGAAAAAATTAACTCCGGCGGTTGTGGCACAATTTAAAAATAAAATTATCAACGTGCATCCGGCGCTCCTTCCCAAATTCGGCGGCGAAGGAATGTTTGGCATGCATGTTCACCAAGCCGTCATTGAAGCAAAAGAAAAATATTCCGGCGCAACGGTGCATCTGGTGAGCGAAGAATATGACCGGGGAGCGATTATCCTGCAGGAAAAAGTCGCTGTCGCTCCGGACGAAACTCCCGAAACGCTTGCTGCCAAAGTGCTGCAGATAGAACATCGGCTTCTTCCTCTGGCGGTAAAATTATTTGCCGAAGAAAAAATTATCATTGAAAATCATTCTGTTCACATTATTTCATAGAAAGATATTTTGTTTTGTTAACCATTAAACGCGCCCTCATCAGCGTTTCCGATAAAACCGGCATCATAGAATTTGCTTCTTCCCTGCACGCTCTCGGCGTGGAAATTATTTCTACCGGCGGCACGCATGCACTACTGACGAAAAATAATATTCCGGCAAAACAAATTTCTGAAATCACCGGCTTCCCTGAAATTTTAGACGGCCGGGTAAAAACACTGCATCCGGCAATTCATGCCGGACTTCTCGCAGTACTTGATAATCCTTCACACAAAAAACAAATTGATGATTTGAATATTCAGCCGATTGATTTAGTTGTGGTGAATTTATATCCGTTTGAAGAAACCATTGCCAAAAAAGAAACCACGCTTGCCGAAGCGATAGAAAATATCGATATCGGCGGACCGGCAATGCTGCGCTCGGCGGCAAAGAATTACCGCTTCACTGCCGTTGTTGTTCATCCTTCACGCTATGAATCGGTTCTGCATGAACTACAACAGCAAAACGGCTCACTCAGTGAAGAGACCTGTTTTGCGCTGGCAAAAGAAGTTTTTCAACATACCGCGCATTATGATTCAATGATTGCCGGCTACTTAACAAAAAATGACGGCGGGTTCGGCTCTGCTTTTACAATTTCGTACAAAAAACATTCCAATTTACGCTACGGAGAAA
>JACFMZ010000104.1 GCA_019455105.1 Bacteroidota bacterium
CGGTGGAGATTGTGAACGCGCTTTGGACTGCCGATATGCTCGGCGAAATGGCGGAAGACGGAACCGATATTGCCTGCTATTGGGCGGTGCATAATGCTTTTCCGCCTCGAAAAGGAGATTACGGATATTTATCTTCCGAAGGAAGCAATACACCGAATGTTAATTATTTTGTTTTTCCCATGTTTACAAAACATTTCGGCGATTCCGTTGTTGAAGCGGCTTCTTCCGATAAAGAACTTTCCGTGTATTCCGCTGTTACCGAAAAAAAACTTTCTCTCTTTATTATTAACAAGAATAAAAAATTATCGAAACCGGTGCGAGTTTCTCTGAAAAATTTTACGGCGCGGAACAGCGCCACGGCGAGAATTTTATCCGTATCGAGATTAAACGAAATGCTTCCGAACATTCCGACTTCGGGAAAAGAATTTTCCTACACCGCTCCGCCGTATTCGTTGACGGCAATTGAATGCATCTCTGAGGATTCCGTTTTCTCTCCGGAAAATCTTGCGCCTCTGGCAGAGCCGAGCGCTTCTTCGTTTTCCGTCATCGGTCCGCATTTTTCTCCCGCCAGCGCAATCGACGGAAAATTATATACACGATGGAATTCCGCCGCGTGGACACAATCGGACGGGAAGGAAGAACAAGTTTTTCAATTGAAATGGAAAACGCCGCAGAAATTTTCTTCCGTAAAAATTCTCTGGGGAGAAACGCGGGCAATTGCGTACTCTTTGGAATATTCTGAAAACGGCAAAACCTGGAACACTATAAAGAAAATTTCCGGCGGCAGCGGAGCAGCGGATGAATTTCACTTTCCGCCGGTAACGGCAAAATATCTGCGCATCCATGGAACGGAAGGAACAGGTGGGCGGTGGACAATTTCCGCATACTCAATTCGTGAAGTCGAAGTGTATTTAAACCGTTACTAAAAAAAATTATGAACAACGGCAAGGAACAACACAGTTCTCCCTCATTGCAGCGTCTGGTATCTCTTGATGTGTTCCGCGGATTTGCCATTGCCGGAATGCTGCTGGTGAATAATCCCGGCACGTGGGATCCTGCCGTTGTTCCTCATCAGTTAATGCACGCCGAATGGAACGGCTGCACCTTTGCCGATCTTATTTTCCCCTTTTTTCTTTTTATTGTCGGCGCGGCAATGCCGTTCAGTTATGAAAAGAGAAAAAATCAAAGTTCTTCGTGGAAGGGAATTTTTCTTGCGGCAAAAAGAGCGCTCGTCCTTTATCTGCTCGGCGCATTTTTAAAATCTGCATCAATCAACGAACCCGTTTTGCATTTCGGCATTCTTCAACGTATCGGCATTCTTTATTTTGCGGCGTATCTGCTTCTTCCTCTTTCTGCACGCACACAGGCAATTATTTCCGGCGTGCTGCTTTTTCTCTGGTGGGGAATGATGGCGTTTCTTTCCGCACCCGGAGTTATCACCGGTTCTTTTGAACGGGATGTGAACATTGCGCAGTATATTGATAGTTTTATTTTGGCGCCGAACGATAAAGAAACTATTGTCAGCATGATTCCCGGTTTATCAACAGTGCTCTTCGGTGTTCTTACCGGAAGAATGCTTGCGCAGAGAACAACGCATCGCGATGCGGTAAAAAAATTATTTATTTTCGGCGCCGCCGGAATCGGTATCGGGCTGCTGTGGAATGAAATTGTTCCGCTCAATAAAATTCTCTGGACATCTTCCTTTGCGGTATATACTGCCGGCTGGTCCTGCGTTGTGCTGGGAATTTTTTATTGGTGCATTGAAGTAAAAGGAATGCAGAAATTTTTCTTTCCGCTTGCCGTGTTCGGCATGAATGCCGTAACGCTCTATGTTGCCGCCGGATTGTTTGTCCGCTGGGTGATGCTGTCGTGGAAAGTGCCGTATAAAAATTCCATAACTTCATTAACGGGATATTTCTATAATGTTTTTGCTTCCTTCACCACGCCGGCGGCCGGATCGCTTCTTTATTCGGCATTCATTCTTCTGCTCGGCTGGCTGCTTTGTTATTGGATGTATCAACGAAAAATATTTCTTAAAGTATGAATGTAAATTCTCTTCAGACTGCTTCGCTTGTTAAAACCGGCGCCGATCGCCTGCTGGCGAACGAAATTGATCGGATAAAAAATAAACGAATCGGGATTCTTACCAATCATACCGGCTGCCTGTCAAACGGCACTCATATTGTTGATGCAATTGTGGAATCCAATGCCGTTTCCGTTACCGCACTGTTCGGCCCGGAACATGGAATTTTAGGCAATACGCCGGACGGAAAAGTTGTCAATCACAGCACCGATTCGCGCTACCACATTCCGATCTATTCGCTCTACGGAAAAATTCACAAGCCGACACCTGAGATGCTTTCCAATATTGATCTTCTTCTGTGCGATATTCAAGATGTCGGCACGCGCTTCTATACCTTTATTTCCACCATTGCTATGGCAGTGGAAGGAGCGGCGGAAAACGGCATTCCTGTTCTCATTCTCGACCGTCCGAATCCGATTCGCGGTGTATCGTTCGACGGACCGGTGCGCAATCAGAAACTAAAATCCTTTGTGGCGTGGATGCCGATTCCCGTTACGCACGGAATGACCATCGGCGAGCTGGCAATTTTGTGGAATGAAGAAGGGCAGCTTGGTGGCGGCGTGCGCGCTTCGCTGGAAGTTCTTCCGCTTCAAGGATGGAACCGAAACATGTGGTATGATGAAACCGGTCTGCCGTGGATTGCTCCTTCGCCGAATATGCCGAGCATGACGACCGCCGTGCTGTATCCCGGTCTTTGTTTTATTGAAGGAACAACTATTTCCGAAGGACGCGGCACCGATTCGCCGTTTGAACTAATCGGCGCGCCGTGGCTTAATACGGAAAATGTTATTTCCGTATTGAATGATTTTCAATTGAGCGGAGTGCAATTTTCATCGGAAGAATTTATTCCGAAAGAAATTCCCGGAATGGTTTCTGAACCGAAATATGAAGGAGAAGTTTGCAAAGGAATCCGTATTAAAGTGCATGACCGAAACAGCGTAGAACCGGTGCGTCTCGGCATTTATCTTCTTTTAGCATTAAAAAAAATACATCCAAAGGAAGCGCAGTTAAATCACCGCCGATTTGATATTTTAACGGGAGATTCTTCAGTGCGAAAAATGCTGGAGGGAGGAGAACAGCCGGAAAAAATCTTCAGCCGATGGAGTAATGATTTGCAGGAGTTCGGAAAAATTCGTTCGCGCTATCTGCTGTATGATTAAGAAAGCAGGTTACTGCTGTGAAATCAAACCAATGTCATTCCGAACGAAGCCCCGAAGGGGCAAGTGAGGAATCGGAGGCTGCTTATTTTTATGTCATTCCGAAATCCCAAAGGGATGAGGAATCTGTCGGTGATTTATTCTTCTCGCTTGAGATTCCTCACCTCCTTCGGAGGATTCGGAATGACAACTTTTATAGTGAGGAATCTCAAAGTAATGGAAACTTAACTTTCTACAATAAAAAAGGAACCGCATGAATTTTCAAATACTCGATTGGATAATTTTAATTCTCTACTTGTCGTTAACAATTTTCATCGGTCTGCGCGCCCGCCGCTATGTAGAAAACATGGAAGGATATTTTGTTGCCGGAAGAAAAGTAAAAGTCGCACTCGGCTCGGCAACCTTAATCGCCACGGAAATCGGCATAGTAACCTTTATGTATTTCGGCGAGCTGGGCTATGTAACAGGATTTTCCTGTTTTGTTCTCGGCATTATCGGCTTCATCGGATATTTTGTTATCGGCAAAACAGGATTTATTGTTTCGGGCTTGCGAAAACTGAATGTCATTACCATTCCTGAATTTTACGAAATGAGATTCAGCAAAGGAGTGCGCATACTCGGCGGAATACTGCTCTTCCTCGGCGGCGTGCTGAATATGGGCGTCTTTCTTAAAATGGACGGAATTTTTTTAACGGCAACCATGGGATTTTCGCCGAACGTACTTGCCGTGGTGATGACGCTGATTCTTCTCGTTGTTATCAGCTACACCGTGCTCGGCGGAATGTTTTCCGTGGTAATTACTGATTTTATTCAATTTGTTATTCTCTCTTTTGGTATGCTGGTTGCCACTATTTTTGTTCTTGCGCATGTTTCGTTTTCTGAAATTTCCAATACTGTGGTGCAGCAGTTCGGCAATGAAGGATTGGATCCCACCATCAATCCGCGCTTCGGCTGGTTTTTTCTTTTTTGGATGCTCATCGGAAGTATTGCAATTTCCGCGTTGAATCAGCCCGCCGCTTCAAAATCGTTTGCCTCGGAAAGTCCCGAGACAGGACGGAAAGTTTTTTTGTTTACCGGCATTACGCTCGCCGGCAGATATATGATTCCGATGTTCTGGGGTGTTGCCGCGCTTGCTATGTTCGGTCCCTCAATGGATTCAACGCTGGCAATGCCGAAACTTCTCGGCACGGTAATTCCTTCCGGCTTTCTCGGGCTGATGGTTGCCGGAATGATCGCCGCTTCCATGTCCACCTACAGCGCATATATGCTGGCGTGGAGTTCTGTTGCCGCCCGCGATATTATTGCGCCGCTGCGGAAGAAAGAATTTTCTGAATCGACAACAATTTTATTAACAAGAATTATTACTACCGGTATCGGCATTTTTATTCTTGCCTTTGGTTTGTGGTATGAACTTCCGGCGACGGTGTTTCAATACACCGCTATAACGGGGGCAATGTATGCCGCCGGCGCATTCGGCTGCGTTACGGCAGGCTTGTATTGGAAAAAAGCGACAACGCGGGGCGCGTATGCTTCGTTAATTTTAGGAGCTGCCGCCCCGCTGCTGTTTCTCGTGCTCGACCAGTTAAAACATTTTCTTCCTTCTCAATTATTATTTTTGCTGGATGTGAATGTTTCCGGACTGCTGAGTTTTGTTCTTGCCGCACTGGGAATGATTCTCGGCTCGCTTCTGCCGAATAAGAAACAACCATCCGCCGTTTCACCCTCAACAGGAGAATAAGAATATGCTTTCACTTTTTTGGATTATTATTTTTTGTCTTGCCGCTCTTCTGTTTTTCGGCACGGCAGCCGTTATTACCTTTATCGGCATGCAGGATTTGAAAGATTTATTAAAAAATCACAAGAAAAAATCCTCAAATCCGTAACCGCTTGCAGAAAGAACAGAATAAAATTCAGCTTCCTCTTGCATCTCGAGTGAAGTTTCCACACTTTACAAATGCATGACGAACATTTCTAAATATCTTACGCCGCCGAATGAAAAATTATTTTTCTCGCGCGGCGATACCGACGACCCGCGCATGGGAGATATTGTTCTCCGGCAGGCAAAAAATGTGAAGAATGATCTTCAAATCGGCATTGTCGGCGTTCCCGTGGATGAAGGAGTGAAACGTAACGGCGGACGTCCGGGCGCAAAAGATGCGCCGGATGCCATACGCGCGGAATTGTATAAACGAACGCCGTTCGTGTTCGGCAAAGAAAATTCTCCCAACGAACTTTCTATTTTTGATTTCGGCAATATTAAACAGGGAAAAACCCTCGAAGAGACGCATGCAAATCTTACGGAAGTTGTTGCGTATTTAGTAGAACAGAACATTGTTCCCGTGGTTCTCGGCGGAAGCCATGATATTGCCTATCCCAATTTTCTCGGTATATCAAAACATAAATCCTCGCTCGGCGTTATTAATATTGATACGCATCTCGATTTTCGCAAACCTGCTCCGAAACGAAACAGCGGCACATCGTTCCGCCAGATGCTTGACCATCACAAGAGCGCGTTGAACGCCATGAACTTTGTGGAACTCGGCATTCAGTCTTTTGCCAATTCTCAAAAACATTATGATGAACTGATTGAGCGGGGAGCAACTATTTTTTCTCTGCGCGATGTGCGGGAAGACGGCATTACAAAAATACTCGATCTTGCGTATGAACTGACCACTGCTTCCACCGAAACGCTCTATGTAAGTTTTGATATGGATGCAGTGAAAGAAACCGCCGCCCCGGGAGTGAGCGCGCCGCTTCCCACAGGATTAACGCCCGAAGAATTTCTTACCGCCGCGCTTTTTGCCGGCAAACGGAGAAAAACAGGAATGATCGATCTTGTTGAAGTAAATCCGAAATATGATGTGGACGGAAGAACCTGCAAACTTGCCGCGCTGACTATTCTGTACTTTCTTACCGGCTTTGCCAACCGATAATAATTATTTTATCTCTTGAAGAATTTCTTTCAAATTCCAGAACCGGATATTTCCGTTTCCGCTGCCGCTTGCCAGCAGCGACTGATCCGGTGAAAGAGAAAGCGATGTAATTCCCGCTTCATGTCCGCTTAATGTGCGCAGTGCTTTCCCGTCGGCAATTCGCCAGAGCTTAATTGTTTTATCCATACTTCCGCTGACGAGCAACTCATCGGACGAAAGAAACAGGGATGAGGTAACGGGAGAAGAATGTCCTTCCAAAATTTTATGAACCGTGCCGGTACTGACACGCCAGATTTTAATGGAATTATCCGCGCCGGAAGTTGCCGCCATTCTTCCGTTGGAACTGAACGCAACATCCATAACATAATGAGTATGTCCGGCAAGCGTGCGGACCAATCTTCCCGTTTCAACATCCCAGAGTTTTGCCGTTTTATCCAAACTTCCGCTGGCAAGCGTTTGTCTGTCCGGAGAAAACGAGAGACATTTAATTTTATCTTTATGATCCGAAAGCCGGAACAGCTCTTTTCCTGTTGTACTGTTCCAAAGAATCACCGCATCATCCGCGCCGCCGGAAGCAAGAATTTTTCCATCCGGACTGTAGGCGAGACATTGCACGGCATCGCTGTGTCCTTTTAATGTTCGTTCAATTTTTCCGTTATTCACCCGGATAATTCGTATGGAATTATCACTTCTGCTGCATGCGAGAAATTTTCCGTCCGGGCTGAAGGCAATGCTGGTGAGCCAGTATGTATCTTTATAGAGCGTTCGTTCAAGTTTCCCCGTAGAAGTATTCCAAAGTTTAATACTGTTGCCGTCCACTTCTTTTCCAACGGCAGCAAGAAGAGAGCCGTTGTTATTAAAAGCAATATCGGTAACGCTTCGGGAAAACGCATTAATGGAAGCCGGAAGAATATCTTGTGCAAATAGAGAGGGAAGCGCTACCACGAAAACAACAAAAAAAATGAGACAAGTCCTCATTGAAACCTCGCAGTTTATTGAATAAAGGTAAAAGCATTTTGCGAAGATTGCAACCGATAGTGAAAAAAAGTTTATGAAAAATGAGACGTAAACACCGTAGACTTTTTGAAACAGAAAATGTACTCTGTAAGAAACTGAAAGACGTAGCTATAGCGTATAAAATTCAAATTCTTTTTAGAAAAAAAGAAAGTGCAAACTTTCAGCTTGACAAGGAATTAACGGATTTAGAAAAGAAAGCGAATGTGAACACATAAGGAAGGAATTGGATAGCCGGAATATTGCATAGTAAAAAATCCCTTTACTATATTAGATTCTTTTTCTTCAGCGTTACCACGGTAATTTCCGAGCGGGCGCCGAGACGCACCGGCGGTCCCCAATATCCCGTTCCTTTACTGACATACACCAGCGCGCTGTTCCATTGGTGAAGCCCTTTAATAAACGGCTGACCGAATGTTGCCAGCAGATTCCACGGAAAAAATTGCCCGCCGTGCGTATGCCCGCTTAACACCAGATCGTAATCCAATCCTTCTATATTATAGATTGTGCGGGGCTGATGCGCCAGTAAAATTTTTACCGCATCATTCGGCGCCGAATCAATTGCCTTGCGCGGATCGGATGCCTGCTCTTTGTAAAACTGCCCGGCGGTAAAATCCGTTACGCCGGCGAGAATAATTTTTTCGTTCTCTTTTTCAACGGCGCGGTGCTCGTTCATTAACACATCAAACCCGAGCGTGCCGGCATAGGCAATCCACTCCGGCGCGCCGGAATAATATTCGTGATTTCCGGTGGTAAAATATTTTCCGTACGGCGCGGATAATTCTTTTAACGGCGCCACATCATTTTGAAGCTGGCGCACGGAACCGTCAACCATATCACCCGTAAAGGCAATGCAGTCGGGTTGTTGTTTCTGCACTTCTTCCACAACTTTTTCAATCCACGCGCCGTCCACCGTTAACCCCGCGTGAATATCGGAGATTTGCACAATTTTAAATCCGTGAAAAGCATTTGGCAGACGCTCAACAGGAATTTCCAGATGCACAACGCCGGGAGTTTTTCGCGCTTCATAGATTCCGTATGAAACGGCAATGCCGGAAGCGGCAAGAATTCCGAGATTGGAGCTTTGCACAAGAAATTCCCTGCGGGAAGAATCGAGCGGAACAATCTTCGGCGAAAAAAAAGAACCGGTTTTTCGCACCATGTGCATCAGCAGAAGCGAACAATCCCGAAAGAAGAGCAGAACAAAAATAAACGAAAGCAGACCGAGTCCCGTAAACACTCCCCAAGAAAAAAGATATGCCGTTTCCCCGTGCGAGCGAAGAAATCTCATTGAAAAAACCGGAAGGCAGAACATTGCAACAAGCAGAATCCACGCACCAAGTTTTGTGCGGCGCTTCCACTTCATCGGATGAATGAACCTTCTGCCGATATAGAAAATTCCGAGCAGGGGAACAAGTAAGAAAAAGATAAGCCAAATAATATTTTGCCGAATCATACGCTGAGAACGAGAAAGAAAATTATTAATGTCTGCAAAAACCCTCCCCCTCTTTATCTAAAGAAAAGTAAGTAAATAGTTTCGTAAACTCCAGACTTCTTCTCTTTTGCTGCTGCCGGAAAAGTGTTGGATGCGGGTTTATGAGCGGAAAAATTTATAATTGACAAATAAATTTATTTGCCTTACCATAAGCGGAAGAAAAGAGGCGAGAGAATAGACGTTCCATGCGTATTTAAAAAATTGAACAAACTGCTCTGAAAGACAAACGACTAAATACTTTTTATGTACACCGTTAAATTAATTACACACAAAGGAAAGAAACGTATTGCTGTGTACTTTGAAAAGAAGCCCGACTTGATAGAGCGTTTTAAAAAACTCCCCGGTTCAAGATGGAGCAGTACATTAAAAGTATGGCATCTTCCTGATACTGTTCATTACCGCGAAATGTTCGGTATTGTGCGGAGTCTTATTCCCAAAGAACAACAGTTGAAAATTCACAAAGTCAATCAACCGGCCATTCAAAAGCTGGTTGCGGAACTACAGCTGAAGGGTTACAGTGAAAACACGCTTAAAACTTACCGCAATGAGTTTGCTCAATTGTTATATGTTCTAAAAGATAGATCCGTTAATAAATTGACGGCAGAAACAATACGGAGCTATTTTTTGTATTGTATTAAGAAATTAAAGATGACGGAAAATCAATTACACAGCCGTTTCAACGCGGTAAAATTTTATTTTGAAAAAGTATTAAAGCGCGAAAAGATTTTTGTTGAAATACCCCGTCCGAAAAAGCCGTCGCGACTGCCGAAAGTTATTAATGCAAAGGAAATAAAAAAAATGTTTGATAGCACCGAAAATATTAAACATAATCTGATGCTGAAACTTTGCTACGGAATGGGGCTGCGTGTAAGCGAAATTGTGAACCTGAAAATACGCGATATTGACAGCAGAAACATGCAGGTACTAATAGAACGCGGCAAAGGGAAAAAAGACCGGTATGTAAATCTTCCGGAAAGTGTTTTGTCTCAATTACGTGCTTACTATAAAGACTATAGACCGAAAGAATATTTATTTGAAGGACAGTACGGGGGCAGGTACAGCGTGCGCAGCGCACAGCAAGTTTTTAAAAACGCATTGAAAAAAGCAAAAATCAATAAGGAAGTGGGCATTCATAGCTTGCGCCATAGTTATGCCACACACCTGTTGGAAGCCGGAACAGATATCAGCTACATTCAAAAATTGCTTGGACATAATAACATAAAAACCACGTTGCTATACACACAGGTCGGGAATAAGGATTTGAAGAAAATTAAAAGTCCCCTGGATGCCATTTGAGAAATTGCGCATTTTGAATATTTTTAACCGTATTTGAGATGTGCGTATCTTGAATATTTTTTATGCTGATATACTAAAATCGTTGATAATAAATAATTTACCGGTAGCAATAAAAAATTAAAAAACGTATACTTGCGTATATTTATGAGTTAGCACCAATTGTGGGACGACACCGTAATAAACGAACAAAGACGATAAATGAA
>JACFMZ010000187.1 GCA_019455105.1 Bacteroidota bacterium
TTATGGAAGAAAAAAACGAAAATAAAGATAAAAATAAGAATTTGAAGATTCCTCCCAGAAATAGCGGAAATAAACCGGATGATAATTTCGACTGGTCAAAAATTATCCGGATGGTTTTCGGTTGGGGCGCTGTTATTGTTGCCGCCGTTATTGTGATGCAACTCTTCAAAACGGGAGAAGCTACCTACGTTGAAATCCCTTATCCGCAGTATCAAAAACTGTTGAACGAAGATAAAATCCTTAAAGCAAAAGTTACAAAAGCAGATATTAATGACTATTATTTCAAAGCTGAACTAAAAGGTGAAGAGTTTGTTACAATAAACAACAGGGAAGTAAAAGTAAACCAAATTTCCGTTTACCTTCCGGAACCAATAATTAAGGAGCAGGAAGAGATATGGAAAGCTAAAAATATCGACTATTCTTTCGATAAACAATCAAACGAATGGCTGAATGTTTTAATCGGAATCATTCCATGGATATTGATAATCGGCATCTGGATTATCTTTATGAGAAGAATGCAGGGTGGTGCCGGTGGCAGCCGCGGAATTTTCAGTTTTGGAAAGAGTAAGGCTAAATTAATCAGTCAATCTTCAAATAAAGTTACATTTAAAGACGTTGCCGGGGCAGATGAGGCAAAACTTGAACTTCAGGAAATTATCGAATTTTTAAAGGAGCCGACAAAATTTCAAAAATTAGGAGGAAAAATTCCGCGCGGCGTTTTAATGTTAGGTCCTCCCGGAACCGGAAAGACTTTACTTGCAAGAGCAGTAGCCGGTGAAGCCGGTGTTCCGTTCTTCTCTATAAGCGGTGCCGATTTTGTCGAGATGTTCGTCGGTGTTGGTGCAAGCCGTGTACGTGATTTATTCGAACAAGGAAAGAAAAATGCTCCATGCATTATTTTTATCGATGAAATCGATGCAGTCGGAAGACAGCGGGGCGCTGGACTTGGCGGCGGTCATGATGAACGCGAACAAACCCTCAACCAGCTTCTTGTTGAGATGGATGGATTTGAGCAAAACAGCGGTGTAATAATAATGGCTGCAACCAACAGACCGGATGTATTAGACCCTGCGTTGCTGAGACCGGGAAGATTCGATAGACAGATTGTTGTCGATCGTCCCGACATTAAAGGGAGAGAAGGGATTCTTAAAGTTCATACAAGAAAAATTCCGCTTGATTCCGGTGTTGATTTGCAGGTGCTTGCTAAAGGAACCCCCGGGCTTGCCG
>JACFMZ010000105.1 GCA_019455105.1 Bacteroidota bacterium
GACTCGTAGAGAAGAGCAAAGTAAGGAAGAATCTCAATATTTATTGTCTTTCAAGTTTAAGATTCCTCACTTGCCCCTTCGGGGCTTCGTTCGGAATGACAATTACTTTAGTTTCTACGAAGCATCAACAAAACAACATTCTACATAAGTATGTCATTCCGAATCCTTAAGGGATGAGGAATCTCAACATTAATTGTCTTTCAAGTTTGAGATTCCTCGTTACACTCGGAATGACAAATTATTCAAATTCTTTTTTTCTTGTCATTCCGAATCCTTAAGGGATGAGGAATCTGCAAAGTGATGAACATGCGAAAATGAGATTCTTCGCCACTTCTCTACGAATCGCAGGCAGGTCTCGCAATAACGCTTCTTTGTTTTAAAGGAAGAATCTCAAGAAAAAAAATAGTAATTTATGTCATCACTTAGGTATCATATTCACTTCTATTGAATTGCAGGAGAATATTTATGGCTACACGCGCACATAATTTTTTTGCCGGTCCCGCAGTGTTACCGGTCTCTGTTCTTGAGCAGACAAAAAACGCTGTAATGGATTTTGCCGATCTCGGTGTTTCTATTCTTGAAATAAGCCACCGCGATAAAAAATTTGAAGAAGTCATCCGCACTGCAGAAAACGATGCGCTGGAAATAACGGGTCTTTCCGCGCAGGAGTACACCGTGCTGTTTGTCGGCGGCGGCGCCAGCACGCAATTTGCGATGGTGCCAATGAATTTTCTGCACAAAAAAGCAGACTATATCAACACCGGCGAATGGTCTTCCAAAGCTATTAAAGAGGCAAAGTTGTTCGGTGAAGTTGTGGAAGCGGCTTCTTCCAAAGATAAAAATTTTAATTACCTGCCGAAAAATATTTCTTTCTCGCCCGATGCGGATTATGTTCATATTACCACAAACAATACAATTTTCGGAACACAGTGGAAAACTCTCCCCGCTGTCAATGCGCCGTTAGTTGCGGATATGTCTTCCGATATGTTCGGCATTCAACGCGAATGGAATAAATATTCGCTTATTTACGCCGGCGCACAAAAAAATCTCGGACCTTCCGGCGTTACAATGGTGGTACTGAAAAAAGCGTGGTTAGAAAAAGCGAAAGAGAAAAATCCGACGATGATGAAATATAAAACTCATGCCGATGCCGGCTCGCTTTATAATACTCCCCCTTCCTTTGCCGTATTTGTTGTTGGAAAAACATTACAATGGATTAAAGGACAAGGCGGTTTGGCGGCAGTACAGGAAAAAAATGAAAAGAAAGCAAAATTACTGTACGATGCCATAGACGGACACGGAGATTTCTATAAAGGCTCCGTTGCAGATAAAGCGGATCGCTCATTGATGAACGTAACGTGGAATCTTTCGACGCCGGAATTAGAAGAAAAATTTATCGGTGAGGCAAAGAAACTAAAAATGCTCGGCTTAAAGGGACATCGTTCGGTCGGCGGAATTCGCGCTTCAATCTATAATGCCTGCCCGATGGAATCCGTGGAATTGCTTGTGAAGTTTATGGAAGATTTTTACAAAGCGAATAAGTAAGATTACACACAAGTAACCGACACCTTACACAAGTGACCAACACCTTACAAAAGTGACCTTAAAGGTGTCGGTCACTTTTTTGTTTTAAAGATACCGGTGTTCTAAAATTTTTCCATCCTTATCAAACAGATACAACAACGGCACGCCGGTCGGAATATTCAACTCCAGAACCTGCTCCTTCGTTAAATTATCCAGATGCATGACAATGGAGCGTAAGCTGTTGCCGTGTGCGGCAACAATAATATTTTTTCCGGCTTTAATCTCAGGAAATATTTTTGTTTCCCAATACGGAAGCGTTCGCGCGGCGGTATCTTTCAAACTTTCGCTGATTCCTTCGGGATTCAAATCTGTTTTATCGCTCGGCGGCGGAACATCGTAACTGCGGCGCCAGATATGCACCTGTTCTTCACCGTATTTTTTTGCGGTTTCGGCTTTGTTCAAACCTTGCAATGCGCCGTAGTGACGCTCATTCAATGCAATATCGTACTCAATCGGAATATTGGTTTGTCCGCTCGCTTCCAAAATATAATTCAGCGTCTTGTTCGCGCGCTGTAATTTTGATGTGAATGCTTTATCGAATTTATACGATTTCAATTTTTCGCCGGCAGCTTTTGCTTCCTGCACTCCTTTGGGAGAAAGCGGAACATCCACCCAGCCCGTAAAACGGTTTTCGAGATTCCATTGTGATTCGCCGTGACGAATTAAAATTAAGTTTGGCATTGTATTTTTTCCTTGTTAGAGTTTTATTTCTATTGAAAGTACCAAAATCTTGGTTATGCTTCAATAATGTTTGTTTTCCTATGTTTTAGCAAGTTCCTTTATCAATTTTTCAAGCGAAACAACATCAATATTTTTTTTCATCTGCCAACTTTCCGTACTTGGCGTAACAATAAACGTGTGCGCCGGTTTAATATCTTCAATGGCAACATAATTTCCTTTGGTAAGCGTGGGTGAATACGACGCTTTACATTCTATCGCTATTATGTGCTTGCGGGATTTCATTACAAAATCAATTTCTGCCCCGCCGGATGTGCGGTAATAAAAAATTTCCGCGTCAGGAAAATTTCCCCGCATATTTGCCAGCACAATTGATTCCCAAATTGCACCGAACGTCGGATGTGCGGAGAGTTCTTCAAACGAACGTACGCCGAGCAATGCTGTTGCAATTCCTGAATCGGAAATATACACTTTTGGCGACTTCACCAAGCGCTTTCCTAAATTTGTAGCGTGCGGCGGAATCACATCCACCATATATGTGCTTTTCAACAAATCAATATAATTTTTTACTGTTTGGTTGCTCACATCCAGCGAATTTCCTAAATGAGAATAGTTTACCGTTTGTCCGTTTACGTGAGCAAGCATTTGCCACAAGCGGCGCATTGTTGCGGGAGTAAAATTACTCCACTGCAAAAGGTCACGTTCTAAAAATGTAGAAACAAAACTGTTTCGCCATTCAAATGAAATTTCCAAATCACTTGCCAACACGCTGCGAGGAAAACCGCCGCGGATAAAATATTCTTCAATAGCATTTTTTTTTAATTCCGACCAAAGAAACGGCGTTAGCTGTTTGTAAATAATTCTTCCGGCAAGCGATTCGGAACTTTGCATAAGTAAATCGCGCGATGCGGAACCGAGAATAAGAAAACAACCCGCTCTGTTCCATTCATCCACCAAACTTCTGATAAGCGGGAATAAATCAGGACGGCGTTGTATTTCATCAATGCAGATGAGTTTATTTTTTTGTGTAGAAAGAAACCATTCAGCATTTTCAAGTTTTTGCAAATCAGAAGGGCGTTCCAAATCAAGGTAGAGTATTTCGCGTGAAAATTTTTCCATCATGTGTTTTACCATTGTGGACTTACCGCATTGGCGCGGACCAATTACTGCCGTAACGGGAAAATTTTTTATGGAGTGCGCAATGCCGGATTCTATGCTTCTGGAAAAATACATATTACATTTTTATTAATTTACACTGTAAATATAAACTAAATTAGGCAAGTATGCAAATTTCAAACTTACTTTGAACTTTGCATAGATTAATAATAAGCCGATTAATAAAAAGCATTGGCTCAAAAATGCGGTGGGATAGCAAAATCTTTGTAAGATTTCAACTTTGGGGTGAGTTTACAATAAGATTACAAATTACTGCAAATAAGAGAAATGAATTAGGAATTACTGTTAACAGGTTGTAAAATTTTACGATTTTCTAAATAGAACAGCGCAAAAAAGCGCGTTTTTGTACCCCGCTGTTATTTCAATAAAAATCCAGTCATGCTGAGCGAGTGAGCGAAGAGAACGAGTCGAAGCATGGAAATCGTCGTCACTCTTCGACGCGCAAGAAACGCTTGCTCAGAGTGACTGTATAGTTTAGGTTTAATAAATCAAAATCCTAGTTATGTGCCGAAGGTATCCCTTTCCAAATCCCGACACGAAGTGTTCCTTCGGAAAGGGATGCCTTTGGCAGAAACACTTCGTGTCGGGACATCACACCTCAACACTCTCACTTCACATTAAAATACCGCGCTTCCGGATGATGAACGACAATAGCATCGGTAGATTGTTCCGGCTCCAGCATAAATTCTTCCGTTAAGTGAACGCCGATTTGCTCCGGATGAAGAAGCGCAAAAAGTTTCACATGGTCGGCAACATCGGGGCAGGCAGGATACCCAAAACTGTAACGCGAACCTTGATAGCCCTGGCTGAATAATCGTTTTATTTCCTTTGCATCTTTTGCGGCAATTCCCAGTTCTTCGCGCACTCGCTTATGCCACAGTTCGGCAAGCGCTTCGGTGCTTTCCACGCTTAAGCCGTGAAATTCGAGGTACTCTTTATAATTATTTTCCGCGAATAATTTTGCCGTGTATTCGGAAGCATGTTTTCCCATGGTTACTAATTGAAGCGCCACCACATCCATCTTTCCCGAATCCACCGACGCAAAATAATCCGAAAGGCAGAGAAACCGGTCATTGCTCTGCCGCGGAAACGTAAAGCGCTGGCGTTCCGTTTTTTTATCATCATGATAAATAATTAAATCATTTTTATCGGACTGGCAGGGAAAATATCCGTACACCACTTTGGGAACAAGCAGCTGCTGTTTCTTTGCCCGTTCTTTCATTTCGTGAAGTTCTGGATAAATTTTTTCCTTTAAATAGTTTTGATATTCTTCTTCGCTTCGCTTTCCTTTACGAATCTGCCACTGCCCTTTAATTAACGCCGCCTCGTTCACATAGGAAAATATTTCATCCAGCGATAAATTTTCCACAATGCGTGTTCCCCAAAACGGCGGCTCCGGTATTTCTACATTCTGTGAAACTTTGGAACGGATAAACGACGCGGTTTCAATTCCGCCGGCTTCGGTCGTGTGCGGATTTTCCTTTAAAGAGGCGGCAATTTTCGCTTCGGCGCCGGTCAGTTCGTCATCATTTTCTTCCGCAACAACCGGCTCGCCTTTTACATAAAAACTTTCCGCCCCTTTGGATTTTAATTGTTCCATAAAGCGAAGTCCGTCAAACGCATCGGAGGCATATACCACTGTTCCGTGATACAAACCGCGGAGATCATTTTCCACAAATCTTCTTGTCAGCGCCGCGCCGCCCAGAATAACCGGCGGAAGCAGTTTCCGCTCATTCAGCACTTCAAGATTTTCCTTCATAATGGCGGTCGATTTTACTAATAAGCCGCTCATGCCGATGGCATCGGCGTGATGTTCTTCCCACGTTTGTAGAATATTTTCTATCGGTTGTTTAATGCCGAGATTGTATACTTTATAGCCGTTGTTGGTAAGAATAATATCAACGAGATTTTTTCCGATATCGTGCACGTCTCCTTTTACCGTTCCCAGCACAATGGAACCTTTATTCGTTGCATCGCTCTTTTCCATAAACTGTTCAAGATACGCCACCGAGGCTTTCATTGTTTCGGCGGACTGCAGTACAAACGGAAGCTGCATTTCTCCGCGCCCGAATAACTCGCCGACTACTTTCATTCCATCGAGCAGCACTTCATTAATAATCTGCAGCGCCGAATATTTTTTCAGCGCTTCATCCAAATCAAGATTGACATCCTGCTTATCGCCGTCAATAATACGGTTTTTCAAAATTTCTTCAATGGTTCCGGCGCGCTGTTTCTTCTCGGCTTTGGCATCGGTTTTCTTATCTGCGTAAAATGCCATTAACTCAATCAGCGGATCATAGACGCACTGCTCTCCTTCAAATTTTCGTTCATCAAAAATAAGCTGGCGGCAGAGTTCTCTTCCCCGTTCATCAATTTTGTACAGCGGTTTTATTTTTTGGGAATTGACAATTGCCTGTGTTAATCCTGCTTCCAATGCATAGTGAAGAAAAACAGAATTCAAATCGTTGCGAATATGCGGGGAAAGACCGAACGAAATATTGCTGATGCCGAGAATGGCGCCGACATCGGGAAATTTTTGCTTAATCAGGCGAATGGCTTCAATTGTTTCAATGCCTGCACGGCGAAAATCTTCGTCGCCGCTGCCGAGCGTAAAGGTGAGCGTATCATAAATGACATCGCTCGGCTTCATGCCGTATTTGTTCACCACAAGATCGTAAATGCGTTCGGCAATTTTTAATTTGTCCTGTGCGGTTTTCGCCATTCCCTTTTCATCAATCGTCAGCGCGACAACGGCGGCGCCGTATTTTTTGCAGAGCGGCACGACTTTATCAATTCGCTCTTCGCCGTCTTCAAGGTTAATGGAATTGACAATACATTTTCCTGCGACAAGCTGTAATGCCGATTCAATCACCGGCGCTTCGGTGGAATCAATCATCAGCGGCAATTGAACCTGCGTGTTCAGCCGCGAAACAAATTCCTTCATATCTTTAACTTCATCGCGTCCTACATAGGCAACGCAGACATCCAGCACGTGCGCTCCTTCTTTCTGCATCTCTTTTCCCATCTGCACCATAGCATCGTATTCTTCCTTCTGAAGAAATTCACGGAATTTTTTCGAGCCGTTCGCATTCGTTCGCTCGCCGACAATCAACGGACCGGGATTGACATTCATCGCCTGGCTGGAATACAAACTTGAAACCGACGGCTGAAATTCCAATTCGCGGTTTTTGGGAGAAAGATTTCCGAGCGCATCCACAACAGCTTTCAAATGTTCGGGAAGCGTTCCGCAGCATCCGCCGACTACATTAACGCCGAGATCTTTTACAAAATGAGACTGCCACTGCACCATTTCTTCCGGCGTAAGATGGTAGTGCGCTTTACCGCCGATGTTTTCCGGCAGCCCCGCATTCGGAATACACGAAACAGGAATGCGGGAGTTGCGGCAGAGATAACGAATATTTTCGGACATCTCCTGCGGACCGGTAGCGCAGTTCATTCCGATAATGGAAATATCATACGGCTCCAGCGCCGTTAACGCGGCGGAAACTTCCGTTCCCATCAGCATCGTTCCCATTGTTTCAATAGTAAACGATGTCATTACCGGAAGTTTAATTTTTTTATCGGCGAAATATTTAAATACTGCGCCGAGCGCTGCTTTTATTTGTAAAACATCCTGACAGGTTTCGATAATAAGAAGATCGGAGCCACCTTCCACAAGCCCTGCGACCTGCTCGTAGTACGATTTTTCCATTTCAGAAAAAGAAATATGTCCGAGCGAAGGAAGTTTTGTTGTAGGACCGATTGAACCGGCAACAAAGCGCGGATGTGCAGCCGTAGAAAAATCTCTGGCAACTTTTTTTGCAAGCTCCGCCCCTTTTTTACTCAGCTTGTACGCCATGTGTTGAAGATTATATTCCGCCAGTACAATGGATGAGGAGCCGAAGGTATTAGTTTCAATAACATCAACGCCGGCAGAAAGAAAGTTGGAATGTACTTTTTCTACTGCCGAAGGTTTGGAAACAAGAAGATATTCATTGCAGCCGTTAAGATGCTCACCGTGAAAATCATCCGCCGTAAGATTTTGCGTTTGTATGTTTGTCCCCATGGCGCCGTCGAAGACAATAATTTTTTCTTTTAAGAGTTCTAAAAATGATTTCATAATTTTTTTTCTTCTTTCTAATTCCTGAACGTGGAATCATTTCATTGAAACATCTGAAGAACGGTCTTTAAAATCATATAAAGCAACACTGAGCAAAGTCGAAGTGTGACGAAGGAATGTCTTGGGTATTCAACTTCCTTCCGAAGCCATGCGCTCGTCATAACTGACTCAAGAGATTTTCAAATGTTTCTTTAACGGAACAATAATCAAACTTCACAATAAAGCTTATAAAACGAAAAAACCCGACTAATTACGTCGGGATTCAAAATACAATTTTTCACCATAGACGCTTTAGCATTAAATTGCCGTGGCTGCAAGCTGTCGTTTCAAATCGCCACTGGAATAATTTACGAAAGAGAGTTATCAATTACAACTGCACAAACAAACCGGCTTCATTCTTATTTTGTCAATATCATTTTTTTCGTTAAAACTTGTTCCGCTGTTTTTAATTGATAAATATATATGCCGCTTGAAAAAGCTTCGGCATTCCAGCGGACGGAATATCTTCCCGCCGGCTGAGTTTCGTTGACAAGAAGCGCCGCTTCTCTTCCCAGCGTATCAAATACTTTCAGCGAAACAAATCCGGAAACCGGAAATTGATACGATATTACAGTTGCAGGGTTAAAAGGGTTCGGAAAATTCTGCTCCAGGCGAAATTCCGACGGAACATTATTTTTATTCTTTTGAATAAAATCAGGACGTTGAATATTTGAAAATATTCCATCAACCGTGCCGAGTAGAATGCTTCCATCCGGAAGTAGCGCAAGAGAATAAATTTTTGCTGAGGTAAGCCCTGTATTTGCCGGCTTCCACGTTACGCCGCTGTCAATTGAAACATAACAACCGCTATCTGCCGTTGCCGCAAAATATTTTCCGGGAGAATATTGAATAATTTGATTTATCGTTGTTTGAGGACCGGTCTGCTTCCAGAATGATTCACTTTTTTTCCATTTGAAAATTCCTGACACCGGTTCGTTTTCATCGGAATACATTCCTGCAAACAGAATTCCGCTCGTATCAGCATAGAGCGAATACACAGGAGACGAAAATGATGCAAAGTGAGTCCATGTTAATCCGTTGTTTGTTGAACGAAGAAGCGAATCTCCCTTTGCCGCATACATTTCTTTATTCGGCAGAGCAACAACCGCGCCTCCGAACGAATGAAGAGACTTCCATCGCTTTCCGTAATCCGCTGAAGAAAATAATACGCCTTCGGATTCGGCAAATAACATTCCAGCAGAATTTACGGCGCGGATATCGACATGAGAAAGAGAAGAAGAAAGCGCGTTCCAGTGTTCGCCGTTGTTGGTTGAAGAAAAAATTCCTGAATTCCATTCGGCGGCAAAAATATCATCTGAAGAATTTTTTACCAGTGAATACGTCTTTCCCGCAGAAGGAGCCGTTTGCACCCACGTTGCACCGGAATCGCTAGAGCGAAAAATTCCATGTTCAAACACCGATGCAAAAATAATTCCGCGCGAGGTAACAGTAAGAGAAAACACCGGACCGATTTTCTGCGATGAGAGTTGATGCCATGTTTCATTCTGCGCATGCAGAGAAACGGCGGAACAAAAAATAAAAATAAGAAGACGATTCTTCATGCGGGTTATGCTTTTATCCGGCTGAGTGCGTGCGAAAGGAAAACGACGTTGAATCTATTAAACAGCACTGTTGACATAAAGTTATTTTTCTTCTTCACTAGTGTTACGCATAGAAGTAAAAGTGATTCGACACGGGCAGAAACAGCGGTCATCCAGAACAAATGCCGATGTTATTTATCGGCATGCGTCGAAGGATGATTTCAATAATTATAACCCGCCTCTTGTTCACCATGACTTTTTTTTCTAGTTCTCTGTAACGTCAGTTCTTAACACTCCGTTGCGCTCAATGCCAAACCCGCTTCGGAAGTTTCTTTATATTTTTTGGACATATCGTCGCCGGTCGCTTTCATCACTCTAATAACACTGTCCAGCGAAATTTTTTGAAAGGAATGATTTCCCGATGATGCGAGAAGGTAGGCGTTGTACGCCTTAACGGCTCCCATGGCATTCCGCTCGATACACGGAATTTGAACATATCCGCCGATCGGATCGCACGTCATACCAAGATGATGTTCAATGGCAATTTCTGCCGCCGCTTCAATCGTGTTCATATCACAATCGCCGCAATAAGCAAGCATTGCCGCTCCCATTGCGCTTGCGGTGCCGATTTCGCCCATACATCCCATTTCCGCGCCGGAGATGCTGGCATTATGTTTCACCAAAAAACCTATTGCCGATGCCGCTAACATTCCTTCGCGCAATTTTTGCTGGTTGTAATGAAAATGATATTTCATTAAATACGTTAATCCGGGAATCACGCCGGAGGCGCCGCTTGTCGGCGCCGTAACAACAATATTTCCCGCGGCATTTTCTTCGGAAGCCGCTTCGCAGTATGCATTCAAAAAAATCAGAAATGAATCCTGCGTCCGTGACATTGCTTGTGCCTTTTTGTACAGCGACGCGGCTTTACGATTCAG
>JACFMZ010000188.1 GCA_019455105.1 Bacteroidota bacterium
ACATCAGAATATTCGGAAGTGATGGCATAGCGAAATCTCAAGTTTTCGCTTTTCTTGATGTCAAAAACCACATCCAGTTCCGGATGAAGTCGCCAGTCATTTTGCGAAGAATATATTCCGAGTTGTGAATTTCGTAAATGGTAATTATGCAAGGTTACTCCCGGAGTGAGCGTGAACTTTCCTTTTTTGACTTTGTAAAACAATCCGAGATAAGCATCCAAAAAGGTATAGGAAACGTCATTATAAAAATCGGCATCATCAAAAGTATTTCGGCTTCCGTTGTCTAAAATTTGAAAGATTCCTGAATTAAATTTCTGATTGCTAACGGTTGTTCCCACCGAAAAGTTTAGATTACTAATTCTGTTCAAGATGTAATAATGGTCGATTTTCGCGTCCAATTTGTGGCTTTTTACACGCTTTGTCTGATTGATGTCATAACGCTCCGCCGGCATTAACGGGTCAAAGTTGTCCGCATTGGAGTTCCACGGGTTATCCGGATCAATCTTCGTGAACACACCACGGAACGGGATGGAATCCTGAACAGCACGATAAAACGGATCTTCATCCTGATACAGGTGCTGTGCGTATATGGCAAATATGTTTTTCTCGTTCAGCGTATAATATGCGTTCGCATTTTGGTTGATGGAAAATGGCGCGTTTTTCTTTTTTTCGGAAATGTCGTTTTGGTTTCCCATAACCATTGAAAGCGTCACGTCATCCTGATTTTGTCGGGAAGTTTTTCCGAACACGTCATAATCCAATTGGAAATAAGGATTCGGTTTGTATTTTCCGCTTAGCTTCAGCATCGCAAGTTGGGTATGCTGATTATTTTCTGCTTTGGTTTCTTCGGTGATTCCGGTTAGAATGTATTGGCGGATGCTGTAATTTTCAATATCCGTACGGTTGTCGCTCAAGATTGCGAATCCGTTCAGGTCGAGGTTTTTGCTTACTTCGTAACTAAAATTTCCGGCGATAAACTTGGCATCGATGTTTTTGGCGCGGTTGTTTTGCGTCATTGCAAACCCAAGGTCACTGTCACGGATACTGAAACTTGTTCCTCCGCGCCTTGTGAAGTTTCGCATCCCGCCGGTAAAACGGAAATAATCGCGGAACGTGAAAGGAACCTCACCGATATTATTAAAATCCGTCAGCAAGTTAATACTGTATTTCGGACTGTAATAAAATGCTTTGGGATGTGCGAGATAACGAGCCGA
>JACFMZ010000106.1 GCA_019455105.1 Bacteroidota bacterium
TTATTTTTACCGTCTGCAGGCGGGAAGATTTGTTGAAACAAAACGATTTACGCTGTTGAAGTAAAAAAATGTTCTTGATTACTGAAGAGCAATTGCAGCAGTAATTGTTCTAAAGTCTCATGAAAACAACTCAGCGTTCATTAATAATTAAATTCTTTTAGATTTAAATAGGAAATGTAAGTAATAAACAGTATCTTGATGCTGTCAATTTAGTACACCGCAGCACCTTCCAATAGCTGGAAGGTTTTCCGCTCAGTAGGGTTGTTAGAGCTGGTTTTTGTTACCTGTTGTTCGATGGATCGTTACTTTTTCTTTTTTAGAACACACCATCAAGGTAGTACAGACGGATTTTCTCGGAGTACACCTCGTCCGGAGGTCTTGCCGGACAATTAATGAAAGGATGTGTTCCATGGAAAAAGGAACAGTCAAATGGTTCAACGGAGCCAAAGGTTTCGGATTTATTACACGCACAAACGGCGAAGATGTTTTTGTACATTACAAAGCCATTGTCAGCGAAGGATATAAAAATCTGAACGAAGGCGATAAAGTTGAATTTGATGTGCAGCAAGGTCCCAAGGGACTTCAAGCGGCAAATGTCAGCGTTGTCTAATCGTTAGAATACGTTTTCATTTTTCACTCATCCTGCTTCGGCAGGATGTTTTTATTTTAAACCGAACGTTCGACACGCAGATATTATAGTGTTTTAATCTGATTCCCGTTGACTTTTCGTTCATATTTTGGTACTCTATTATGCCAAAAATAAGGAAACGATCTTGCCAGATTTTCAGCAGCAACTTAACGATATACGGCAGGCGTTACTGGAAGAAATTCGAGCGCTTAACGCAACGCCGAAACAAGCGGTACTTATCAACGGTTATAAAATAACCGCTGCCGGTCAGCGTACTATTTATCGTTTTGAATTTCCCGATACATTTTATTTCCAACCGTCCGTTACCATTCGCTGTTCAATCGGAACAACAACTGTTTTTTTCTTTGAAGCGTGTGTTGTTGATGTGCGCAGTCAATTTTTGTATGTATCGGTACCGTTCGATCTCGGTGAAACTATTTCGGAAATGAAATGTGAATGGCATCCGGAAAAAACCATGGAACGTCTTCACGATAAGTATGCAATTTTTTCCGGTACGCCGATTGTTGAAAAACTTCTGGAGAGAAATTTTTCCGATAACAGCCGCCCGCAGCCTCAGCGTGAACCGATTTTTCCTTCAACCTTTACCGAAACCCAGCTTGCGGCATTAAAAGATTCTCTTTCCCGCACCGTTTCTTTTGTCATCGGCGAACGCGGACACGGAAAAACCGGAGTTGCCGCATCGCTTATCCTCAGCACCATCCGTGAAGGGAAACGCATTCTCTATCTTTCTTCTTCCGCCAACAGTCTGCACGACTGCATGGAAGAAGTTATCCGTTTTAATTCCGTAGTAGCGGAAGAACAAATTGCGCTCTTCGGCTACGGGCTTGATCTTCTTTCTCCGCTGGGAATTCCCGTGTTGGAACATCGCACAGTGATAACAGCGGAAGATCAAAAAAAGCTGCAGCAGCTTTTTCTTGCCGTGGGAGAAGAATATGAATACCACCGCATTAGAGAACTGCAAAAGTTGTACACGGTAAAATTAAAACAGGTGGAAGAAGCAACGGCGGAATATAACGAAGTGAAACGGGAAACCGACCGGCTGCAAAATGCCTCGCTGATGGAAAGAATGAAACAGCGTATCGGCAAAGCAGAAATTGAATATCAGCAAAAAATACAGGAGCATAAAGCGGCGCTGGTGGAACGTCTTGAAACGCAGGCGGCGGCAATTCAAAAAGAGCAGTATAAACGAGAATCGCTTCTCTCTGTTCCCGTAAAGCAGCGCACCGAAGTTTTAAAATATGCCTCAATCAAAATTGATCCGCTTGATGATTATACTCTCGTTGAAACAATAAAATCCAAAAAATGTTTTGCCACAACGCTGCACCATGCGCTGGCGCTGGATCCTCAGGTGATTTCTAATTTTGATGCGGTGTGTATCGACGACGGCCAAATTTATTCAGCGGCGGAATTTTTGTGGATGGCATCGCTGGCAAAAGAACAGTGCTTTATTATTGCCGATGTAACGGAACAGCCGCCGCAGTCGGTCTCGCAGTCCGTACCGGCGCGGCAATGGCTGCAAAAAAACTATTTTACCTATTACCAGCAGGAGGACAGCGATTATTACCGCTTTATGATTAATCTGCTTCCGCTGGGAGTGGTCAGCGAATTGATAATGCCGGACGTTCCCCGCACGCTTTTTGAAGAAAGTCTTACGGCGGTACTGGACGGGACGCCGATGCGGAAAAATTTTTCAGAAAAAATTTATTTCTTCAATACCCAGGATGAACATTCCATTTCGCCTCAATACATCGGCAAGAAAAAAATTCTTCCTTACAACGAAACGCATTCCCGCCGCGTAATAGACTGCATAAAACACGCGCTGCTTCAGGGAGACACTACGCAGGAAGATATTCTTGTGGTAACGCCGCAAAGCGGACAGACAATTTATCTTCGGGAACAATTAAAAGCGCATCTCTTTTTTCATATAGAAGTTGCGCCGCTCGGCGCCATCCGTTTATGCCGAAAGCGCGTAGTAATTTTTGATACCACCATTGCGGGACTAGATTTTACGCTGCGCCAGCTGGATGACAGAAAATTCGGTCTCATCCGTCTTGCCGATACGTTTAACACGCTGCTTTCAACGGTGAAAGAAGAGTTGTACATTATTGCAGATCTTTCGCATTTTCAGCTCCGCTATAAAGACCGGTTTATCACGAAACTTCTTAATACCATGAACGGCCTATCGCAAAATGTCGGCGCCGTGCTCGGCAATGTGAGACTGTTTGACGACCTTTCTGATGAAATTTCTGAATTGGTGATTTCTGGAAGCAAGACCTATAAACAATCGGAAGAGTACCGCGAAAAAATAAAACACGGCGCCGTATCCGCCTCTCAAAATTCTGAAAAAGATCAGCGAAGACTGACGCTGGAAATCCGCACAGCGGTTCTGGATATTTTGGCAAAGAGAGAAAACATTAATACCATTGCGCAGTATTTTGCTACTCCGCCTCTCTACATTGTAAACAACGAAACGCTGAAATTCCGAAACGAGCTTCCGTTTTTGGAATGTAAAAATGAAGATGATTTCAAAAAAGTAATGGACATGTGGAATCTTCTGATCTATGAAACCTCAAACATTCTGCGCGATCATCCTCTTTCGGCAAAAGCCAAAGTAGATTCTAAACTGACGCAGGAATTCCAGCAGCTTTACTCGTTCTATCATTCCGAATTGGAAATGGTTGTGGAAGAAGGAAAACACAAACTTGCCACAAGCATTCAAAAAATATTTAACGATGTGATCGGAAAAAAACCGGTGACGGCGGCGGATTGGATGAACGCCTACCTTGTCTTCCTCAATAGAATGGAAAAATATCTCGATACCATTATTAATCAGATTCGTTTATAATTCTCCCCCGCACTCCCGCATCCTTTTCTTGTAACTCCATGATGGATTTTTTATCTTGAAGCAGTGCGCGGTAATCTTTTTACTCTCCGTCATCGTCTAAGAAAGAACGGTATCATGAAAGGCAGTAAAATTCGTATGAAAAATGTTGTTGTTCTCTCTCTTGTCGGCTTGTTGTTTCTTTTCGGCTGTTCTTCAGCGCCTGTCGCTCAAAAAGAAAATGAAGCAAAAGCAGCAAAAAAATCCGAACCCAAAGACCGGCAGGCGGCAATGCAGTTATTTATTGACGGCTCATTAAAAGAAAGCAAAGAGCAGTACGCCGATGCAATTCTGGATTATCAGGAAGCATTAAAGTACGATCAAAACGACGCAATCTATTACGCACTGGCAAAAAATTATCTGCAGTTAAAACGTTTTGCTTCGGCAATCGAAAACGGCAGAGAAGCCGTTCGTCTTGCACCGGAGAATCTGGAATACCGTCAACTGCTGGCGGGCATTTACATCAATTCCGGAAATTTTGATTCCGCACTTCAGGAGTATAGAGAAATTGTGAAACGGGATTCCAACAATGTGCAGGCACTGTTTCCGCTGGCGCAGCTTTCCGAACGAACGCGCCCGCTGGAAGCGCTGAAACTTTATCAGCGGATTCTTTCGCTGAACGGACCATCGTGGGAAGTACTGCTGCAGATTGCGCAGTTAAATTCTATTCTTCGCCGGTATAATGATGCTGCCGTAACATTTGAACAAATGTACGCGCTGGATCCCGGCAATATTGCTTTAAAACAAAATGCCGCGGATATGTACCTGCAGGCAAAAAAACCGGAAAAAGCAAAAGAAGCGCTGCAGGAAATTTTAGAAAAAAATCCGGAGAACATTGACGTAAACGCCTCAATGGCGGAATTTTACATACAGCAGAATGATTGGAAAAGCGCCGAGCCGTATCTTTCAAAAATTTTAAAGAACGATTCGCTCGATGCAAATTTCCGTTTCCGTATCGGCGTGGCGTACTATACCGAATCATTAAAAGATACAACACTCGTTCCCAAGACGTACGAAATTTTTCAAGATTACGTCAATCATTATCCCGATGATTGGCGCGCATTGTTGTATGCGGGCGTTCTCGGGCGGGCGGTAAAAAAAGATTCTCTGGCGCAGAAATATTTAGAAAAAGCCACGCAGATTGCCAACTGGAATCCCGATGTGTGGTGGCAGCTCGGCTGGCTCTTTTTCGATAAGAATAATTTCTCCGAAGCTGTTTCCATAATGGAAAAAGCAAAACAGTATCTGCCGGACGAATTTCGCGTCTATTTGCTTCTCGGTATTGCGTACAGCCGCGCCGGCAGAGAAGAAGATGCGCGCGTTGCACTGGAACGCGCCGTTGAATTAAATCCGAAAGATATTAATGCGCTTTCATCGCTCGGCTTAACGTACGATAATTTAAAAATGAGCGCAGAATCCGATTCCTGCTACGAACGTGCGCTGCGCGTTGATCCCGATTATGCGCTGGTGCTGAACAACTACGCGTACAGTCTTTCGGTCCGCAATATTCATCTTGACCGTGCCATGAAAATGTCCAAACGTGCGCTGGAAAAAGATTCTCTCAATTCTTCCTATCTCGATACCTACGGCTGGATTTTATTTCAAAAAGAACAATACGACGATGCGCGGATTTATATTGCTAAAGCGGTTGAGCAGGGAGACGCCAGTTCTGTGGTATTGGAACATCTCGGCGATGTGTATGCAAAGCTCAATCAGCCGGATGAAGCAAAAAAATATTGGTCCCGTGCGCTGGAACTGGATGCGAAGAATACCGCGCTGAAAGAAAAATTAGAACAGTACAGCAAATAGAATGTGCTGCAGAGATTCCGACTATGGTGAAAAGAAATTTTGTTACACATTCTGCATTTAAAAAAATTGCCGCTGCGGCGATGCTCTCTTTCTCTCTTGCCGGATGTTTTCGTCCGGCGGCTGTTGTTTCCACAGAAACGCTGTCGTATCGGGAAATCCGATCCGCGCTGGCGGATACAATTTTTTCTATCGGCACATTTTCGGCATCGGGAACAATTTCCGTTGAATCGCCGACAATTGCGCAAAGCATCGGTTTTGAACTTTCTTCGCGCCGGCTCGACTCCATCCGCATTCTTCTCGAAGGTCCTTTCGGCATAACGGTCGGCGCGGGATTGTTTTCCCGAACGGAATATACAGTCTATAACGCAATGAACAACAGCGTCTATCAAGGCAATTCTGCAAAACCGGCAGCGGGCTTCCCGGTTATCAATAAAATTCCGGTGAACGTTCTGCTCAGCGCGCTGAACGGTGTGCAGGAAATTCCTTCTTCCGCCGAGCCGGATTCGTTTCAAGTATCCGGAAACGTGTATCGTTTTGTTTTTCTGAATAACAAGACAATGAAAGAGGTGTACGAAGTTGACAGAGCTTCGCGCCGCGTTCTTCTCTACAGCCGGTATAATGAAGAAGGTTCACCGGTGTGGAAACTGCGCTATCGCTACACCAAGAATGATTTGGCGCAGTGGGTTCCGGAAGAAACTGCCGTAACAATTCCTTCACAGAAAATTACGTTAACCATAGAATACACCGGCGCGCGTTATAACGGCACCGTTCCCGGCTATGCGCTGGATATTCCCGACGACGCAAAAACCATAACCATTGAATGAAACAATTTTTTCTCTTTTGTATCGGTCTTATTTTTCTGTCTGCTGTTATCAGCGCAAACGAGCAGTCGGATATTCGCAAGAAAGATCAGCAGTTGAAAAAACTCCGTGCGGAAATTCAATCCTACGAAAAACAAATTCATCAAAGTGAATCGAAAGAGAAATCCACGCTCGACCGTCTTGATAAAATTGAGCAGCAGTCAAATCTTGTCCGGTCGCTTCTTGCCGAACTGCGGGCAGAAGAAAAATCTCTGCGCCGCGCCATAGATTCCACCAAACAGAATATCGATCAGTTAGAATATCAGCTTTCGTTTCTGCGTGGACATTATGCGCATTATGTTTCTTCCGTGTACAAGTACGGAAAAGTGTACGATTTTGAAACGCTTCTTTCTTCCAATTCCATTAACCAGTTATACATTCGCATACAATATCTGCGCAGGTTTTCCGAACAGCGAAAGCGGGATTTGGACAGAATAGAATCGAAGAAAGAGCAGATTGAACTGGAGCAGTCGTCGCTTGCCGAAAAATTATCTACCGAGCGCCGGCTGATTGCGGAAAAAACATCGGAAGAAAACTCTCTTTCGCATAACAAAAGCCGCCGCCAGCGCGTGTTGACCGATATTCGTAAAGATAAATCGCTTCTGAAACAGGAACTGCACAGAAAAAAAACCGCCGCCAAAGAACTGGAAGGAATTATTGCGCGGTTAATTGAGCAGGAGCGTCTTAAAAAAGAAAAAGAAGAACGGGAACGAAAAGAACGCGCTGCACGCTTGGCACGGGAACGCGCCGCCCAGCGGGAACGGGAACGCTTAGCGCAGATTCAGCGGGAAAAAGATCTTGCCGAATTGAAAAAGAAAAATGAAGCGGCAAAAGCAAAGGTTAAAGAAAAAGAAATTGCCGAAGCACAGGCGCGCGCCGTACAGCGGGAAAAAGAATACGAACGCGAAATTACCGAATCTGCCGAACCGGGAATTCCGTTTAACCGGCGAAAAGGAAGATTAATCTGGCCGGTTTCCAGCGGACGCGTTGCCGCTCATTTCGGCAACCAGATTCATCCGGTAATGAAAACCGTTACCACCAATACCGGCATTGATATACTTACGCACGACAGCACGCCCATTCGCGCCGTGGCGGATGGCGAAGTAGCGCTGATTCACTGGCTTCCTTCGTACGGAAATCTGATTATTATTTATCACAACAACGGCTTCCGCACCGTGTATGCACACCTTTCGGAAATTACTGTTTCCGCCGGGCAGAAAATAACGGAAGGGCAGGTAATTGGAACAAGCGGCGATTCCGTTTCCGGCGATATGCTGCATTTTGAAATTTGGAAAGAAAAAGAAAAGCAAGACCCGGAACTTTGGCTGGCAAGAAAATAATTTTCCGCATGAAAAACTTTTTCCTGTTCTTGCATTTGTAAACAAGTTTCCGCTAATTCATTGTTGCCGACAGGCAATTGTACATACTCTTAACATTATCGTAACCAAGGAACATCGTGACGTCTCACACCATGCAAAACAAAAAAGATCTTGAAGCGGCAGAAGCACTGACCGCATCATTTCACGCCATCCGGAAAGAAATCGGAAAAGTTATTATCGGACAGGATTCAATTATTGAACAACTCTGTATTTCCCTTCTTTCGCGCGGGCACTGTCTGCTTGTCGGCGTGCCGGGACTGGCAAAAACATTGTTGATAAAAACGCTTGCCGACGTATTGGATTTGAAGTTCAGCCGCATTCAATTTACGCCGGACTTAATGCCGAGCGATATTACCGGCACAGAAATTATTGAAGAAGATAAAAAAAGCGGCGGAAAGCTTTTTAAATTCGTTCACGGTCCGGTGTTTGCCAATATTATTCTTGCCGATGAAATTAACCGCACCCCTCCGAAAACCCAAGCGGCACTGCTGGAGGCAATGCAGGAACACAAAGTTACCGCCGGCGGAAAAACATATACGCTGGATGAACCCTTCTTTGTTCTGGCAACACAAAACCCGATTGAGCAGGAAGGAACGTATCCGCTGCCCGAAGCGCAGCTCGACCGCTTTATGTTTAATCTCTGGCTCGACTACCCCTCGTTTACGGAAGAGCTGGAAATTGTTAAGGCAACCACCGCGCAGTATGTTCCCGAACTGAAACACATTTTAAATGCCGAAGAGATTATCCAATTTCAAAACCTTGTACGGCGCGTTCCTGTTGCCGATTCCGTTGTTGAATACGCCGTGCAGCTTGCCGCTAAAACCCGACCGAAAGGAGATCAGTCGCCGCAATTTATAAAAGAATGGCTCACGTGGGGCGCTGGTCCCCGCGCTTCGCAGTATTTAATTCTCGGCGCAAAAACCCGCGCCGTACTGCACGGAAGATTTACACCGGAAATTGACGACGTACGTGCGGTTGCTGTTTCGGTTCTCCGCCATCGTATTATTCCCAGCTTCAACGCCGAAGCAGACGGCGTTACCGCACTGCACATTGTTGAAAAACTGCTGAATAATAACGGGTAGAAGCAATTATTTATTTGAATTTTAAAAGCAGCAATATTTCTTCACCCTCCGAAGGGAAAAACTTCTTTGCAAAGAAATGCAATTTTTCGTGATATTGTTCACAAAATTTATTTTCAAAAAACCCTATATTGTCTTAAATAATTTATTTAAATATCCACAGCGTAATTATATTTTTCTCGTAGTGCGATAATAACAGTAAGCGGAAGGGCTCTCTCAGAACAACCCTTCAATAAATCCTTCCGCACAAGAAATTGTTAACTCTCCGAACAATTTAAAACAAAGCAGATAATTTTTATTATTTCAGAATAATTTATTTTTTCAAAACTAAAAAAAGGATGAAAAATGAAAAAAATCTCTACCCTTAAATGGACTTTTATGTTCGCAATAATGAGTCTGTTCGTTGTCAGTTCTGCCGCAAGCCAGAACTTTCAATTAGCGCCGAACGGTGTAACGGTGATTTATACCGGCACAACACCCGGCGCAACCGGAATAGTAAATGGTAAAACTTACACCGCAGTTGATAGTGCAATGTTAAGAGACAGCGTCGCTGCAGGAGCTGATCTAACAGTTCTTTGTACCTCATTAGTTACTAATATGAGTGAATTATTTTCGAATAAAACCAATTTCAATCAAGACATCAGCAGTTGGGATGTTTCTAATGTAACAAATATGAGTTGGATGTTTTATTTTGCAACTGCTTTCAACAAAAATATTGGTAAATGGAATGTTGCAAATGTAACCGATATGAAAGGGATGTTTAGAGGTGCAACTGCTTTTAACCAAGATATTGGTAAATGGAATGTTGCAAACGTAACCGATATGAATGGAATGTTTTATAATGCAACGGTATTTAACCAAGATTTGACACAATGGTGTGTTTCACTAATAGTTACAAAACCAGATAATTTTGATTACAATTCGGAATTAAGTCCATCCAATCTTCCGGTGTGGGGAACATGCCCAAGTAAATTTATTCTTGCACCAAACGGCGTTACGGTGATTTATACCGGCAACACTCCCGGAGCGACGGGAGTAGTAAACGGCAAAACCTATACTGCTGTTAATGAAGCGATGTTAAGAGATAGTGTGAATGCTGAGGCAGATCTCACCACGCGGTCAAGTCTTATTTGTTGTGTAAAATATTTGGAGGTTATTCACGCTACCAGTT
>JACFMZ010000189.1 GCA_019455105.1 Bacteroidota bacterium
TCGCCTACCGCGACACTTGGGGCAAAGGCGCGGACAGTTTCATTGCCATGATCTATGAACGCCTGATACTGATGCGCGATTTGCTGGCGGAGGACGGCAGTATTTATGTGCATTGTGATTGGCGGGTGAATAGTTATATGCGTTTATTGCTTGACGAAATTTTCGGTAATGTCAACTACAAAAATTCAGTTGTTTGGCAAAAAATTAGGGTTGTCAAAGCACAGAGCAATAGTTTCGGAAATGTGCATGATTATATTTACCTGTATTCAAAAAGAAAAAATCTGTTCAACCAAGTTACAAAAGAACAAGATGAAGATTACGCAAAGAAATTTGATAAGGTTGAAAATTCAACGGGAAGAAAATATCAACTTGTCAGTTTAGTTCAGCAAGGAAAAGGACCTGCCCGAAAATTCGGTGACAAGATTCTTGACCCCCCTGCGGGTATGCACTGGATTTGGTCTCAAGAAAGAATCGACGAATCATTGAGAAATGGTCTTATTGAATTTACGTCAACAGGCAACCCTAGAAAAAAACAATATTTGGATGAATCCGAACAAAAGATAGTTGACGACTTATGGACTGATATTTTCCCTGTCAACTCCCAAGCATTAGAAAGTGTAAATTATCCAACGCAAAAACCAGAAACATTATTGGAACGTATTATTAACGCAAGTTCCAACGAAAACGACATCGTCGCCGATTTCTTCTGCGGCTCTGGCACCACGCTCGCCGTCGCCGAAAAACTCAACCGCAAATGGATTGGCTCCGATTTGGGCAAGTTCGCCATTCACACGGCGCGCAAGCGCATGATTGGCGTGCAACGCGAATTGAAGAAAGCAGGCAAGGATTTTAGAGCCTTTGAAATTCTCAATCTGGGCAAGTACGAGCGGGCGCATTACATCGGCGTCAATCTCAACCTGCGGGAAGAAGAACAAAAGAAACAACTCGAACAGCGCGAGAAGGATTTTATATCGCTGATTTTGCGGGCATACCGCGCCGAAGCGGTGGAAAATTTCAAAACCTTTCACGGCAAAAAAGCGGGGCGCATGGTGGCGGTGGGACCCGTCAACTTGCCCGTCACAAGGCTGTTCGTCGAAGAGATCATTTTGGAGTGCAGAGAGAAGCGCATCTCCCGCGCCGACATTCTCGCCTTCGAGTTCGAGATGGGCTTGTTCCCCAACGTGCAGGAGGAAG
>JACFMZ010000107.1 GCA_019455105.1 Bacteroidota bacterium
CAGCGACGAGAAGGGAAAACCCCGCAAGGTTGTTTATACAAAAGGGAGACGTCCGGAATTTGATGAAGAATATTATGCCTCATCGGGCAGTCCGTATGAAAAAACACCATTGATAATACTTCTCTCAAACGGTTCTGCTTCGGCGAGCGAAATTGTTTCCGGAGCCGTACAGGATTGGGATCGCGGTTTAATAGTCGGCGAAACAAGTTTCGGAAAAGGCTTGGTGCAGCGGCAATACGAACTGCCCGATCGGTCGGCGCTGCGGTTAACCATCGCCCGGTATTATACGCCGAGCGGAAGATTGATTCAGCGTTCGTATGCCGACGGGAAAGAAAAATATCAGGAAGAAGCCTTTGAACGGAACGAGCAGGAAGGCGAGAATATTGAACATAAAGAGAGCGCAGCCGATTCCACACGGCCGAAATATAAAACATCAAAAGGAAGAGTCATACTCGGCGGCGGCGGAATTACGCCGGATTATATTGTAAAACCGGCAAATGCAACTAAGTATTCTATTATTCTTAACCGAAGAAATTTATTTTACGAATTTGTTACTGAATACGTTGCCGAACACGGCGATGAAATTAAAAATACCTATCATGATAATGTAAAAAAGTTTATTAAAGAGTTTAAAATTACCGATGCATTATTAAATGAATTCATTACATTTACAAAAAACAAAAAAGTAGAATTTATAGAAAAAGATTACGAAAAAGATAAAGACTATATACAAGCACGTTTAAAAGCATACATCGCACGAAACTTCTTTGGCAATGACGGCTGGTATCCTGTTATGCTTTCCATTGATAATCAGGTAACGAAAGCCTTAACCTTGTTTCCGGAAGCAAAAAAAATAGCGAGCTTGTAATAGCTGAAAGGCGCCATTGAAACCAAAACTCCCCGCAGTAGCCGGCAGATTGCTGATTCTTAGCTCTCTTGCTGCTTTATTGTATTTTATTTTTCCGCTGCCGTTAATCTCGCCGTTGTCTGCCGGAACACATGAAACGGCAGAATTTGATATTCCCAATTCTTCTCGTATGCTCTCTGTCGGCGAAGAACTGACTTATAAAGTGAGTTATTCAATATTCTCTCTCGGAAAGATTATTGTTCAGGTAAAAGATACTATACGAAAAGAGGGGGCGCTTGTCTATCAGGCAAAAGCGTTTATTGATTCGGATGTTCCATTTGTAAATCTTCACCAGGTATTTTACAGCGAAATCGATACCGGATATTTTTCAAAATTTTTTACCGTTACCGATACAAAAGATCCGAAAGAGATGCAGTTCATACAATATGATTTTGATTATGCAAAAAATAAAGTTATGTATGAAATTGGAACAAAACCAAAAAATCTTTCACCGCAGCGCGGTGAAAGAGCTGTCACAGGATTTCAGCAGGACGGATTATCCCTCTTTTTCTATGCGCGGGGAAATATTCATAAAAAAGGTTCTTATGATGTTCCGATTTTTATTAATGAAAAATCATTTAACACGCATTTTAATTTTTTTGGAAAAATAGGATCGCAGGAAATTGACGCCGTAAACTATCCCATTGAAACCAAAGAGTTCGACGGAAAGGCAGAGTTCACCGGAATTTTCGGAATGACCGGCGAGTTTCGCGGATATTTTAGTAATGATGCCGCCGCCGTTCCTATTGTTGCCAAGATGAAAGTCATTCTCGGAAGCGTTCATATTGAATTAGAAAAATGGAAACGAGAAGGATGGGTTCTGCCGAAGGCAAAAGGGTAGCCATGTCTATTATTACGTATAAAGGTATTACGCCGAAAATTCATTCCTCAGTGTTTATGGCTGAAGGTTCGCACATTATCGGTGATGTTGAAATTGATCATGATTCGAGCGTATGGTTTAATTGTGTTATTCGTGGCGATGTAAATTATATCAGAATCGGGGCAAGAACAAATATTCAGGATAACAGTGTTGTTCATGTTACACATAAAAAATTTCCGTGTCTTATCGGTTCAAATGTGACGATAGGTCACAACGCCACGATTCATGCTTGCACAATTCAAGATTATTCTTTAATTGGTATGGGTGCAATTGTTCTGGATAATGCGGAAATCGGTCCATATTCTTTGGTAGCAGCAGGGGCAGTGGTAACAATGAATATGAAAGTCCCTTCCGGTGTTCTCGCCGCGGGCATTCCGGCAAAAGTGATTCGACCGTTAACAAATGAAGAACAAAAATTTTTAGAACAATCTGCGCAAAACTATATTAATTATGTATCAACCTACCGCGAATAAGAGGAAAGGGTTGTCTCTATGAAACTTCGGTTTTGGGGGGTGCGCGGATCAATTCCGACTCCGGGAAGAAATACAATGCGTTACGGAGGCAACACTCCGTCAATTGAACTTCGTTTAAATAACGGCGAGCTGATTATTTTTGATGCGGGGACAGGAATAAAAAATTTAGGGGATGAATTAATTTCTCGAGGCGAATCGGTAAAAACATACATTCTCATCACTCATCCTCACTGGGATCATATTCAAGGATTTCCTTTTTTTAAGCCGGCATTTGTTTCCGGCAATGAAATTACCGTTATCGGTACCGACAGGGAAGAAATAGACCTTGAGCATATTATTGCCGACCAGATGAAGAAAATTTATTTTCCCGTTCAACTCAATGAATTAAAAGCCGATATTCATTTTCGAAGTATCGGTGAAGAGGAATTTGATATTTTTAATGCTCATGTAAAAACATTGTATGTTAATCATCCGGGTTTTACGGTTGGTTACCGCATTGAATATCAAGGAAAAACGCTGGTGTATATCAGCGACAATGAACCGTTCGATCGTGTTTCCGCGCATCGGGTTACAAATTTTGAACCGGTGGTGCTTAAAAAATTTTTTTCCATGGAAGGCGATCCGAATGACAGAATTAAAGATTTTGCCCGCAACGCCGATATTCTGATACACGATGCGACCTACACGCCCGAGGAATATGTAGAAAAAGTCGGCTGGGGTCATTCTCATTATTTATTTTGTTTAAAATTGGCGCACGAAGCAAACGTTAAGCATCTTGTGCTGTTTCATCACGACCCCGGAAGAACTGATGAGAATATTGATAAAATTCTTGATCGGTGTAAGAAAGAAATTCAAAAAAGCAAATTTTCCTTTGAATGCAGCGCCGCGTATGAAGGACTGGAATTAAGCTGTTAGGATAAATGCTTGACTATCATATAAAGCCCTTTCTATATTTGTACAGGAGATGAACGACAAGTTGAATATTACCATTTCATATAACGGCAGAAAATGTGAACACAGCCCCGGAAATTTAATGGCGGGGTTTTTCTGTTTTGTGCTGGTTCGGAAAAGTTTATGAAACAGACGTTTGCAAAAACTGATATTAAAAAGATTGAAAAAATTCTCGGCGTAACGGCAAAGTTTAAAAAAAATAATTTCCGGTTTGAGTTTTCAAGCATTCAAGATAACCGGCAATTGGCGCTGGAAATTTATCCGAATATTGCTATTGGAAAAAAAGTTGGAAATCTTGTTTCTGCGTACACACAGAACACACATTTTCAATTACATTTTTGTTCCGGCTATGTGCTCAGCAGCGATATCGGCGAAGTAACCTTTATTGCCGAAACAAAAGAGAAGGTATCGGCTATTGTGGTGGAAAAGGAAGGCGGCTGTACGTTCTATGCAAATGTTGATCGGTCGCTTCTTTCCGGAGATTATCGAATGCTGAGTTTAGATGTGATGCTTGCCGGAATTGCGCTTTCGTTAACGAAAGATATTGTCCGGAAGAAAAAAGGCGCTGCAAAAAAATGATAGCGGTGAATGTTTCGCGAGCCGAACGTTCATTCCGAATCACCAAGAAAACGGTTGAGACTATTGTTCGTTTTGTCTTAAAAAAAGAAAAGCATTCTGCCGGTAATATTCATATTATTTTTGTAAACGATAAAATAATCTTTCACATTAATAAAAATTTTTTGCATCATTACTCAACAACCGACGTGATAACCTTTTCACTCGGTGAACACGGGGAACTGTATTGCGAAATTTACGTCAATATAGTACAAGCAAGACGTCAGGCAAAAAAATACAAGGTAAGTATGAAAAATGAGCTTATTCGGCTTATTGTTCACGGTCTTCTTCACGCCGTCGGCTATAATGATCTTCACCGCAAACAGAAAGAAAAGATGGTTCGCATTCAGGAACAATATGTTGCCGAGTTAAGTTCTATACTATAGGAAACATGTATGCACGAAAAAATAGTTGAAATATTAATTTATTTACTCAGCGAGCTGCGCAAGAATACGCCGATTCAAGATATTGATCTGACGGTTTTGTCAAAGAACGGCTACTCGCCGGCGGAAATCAGTACTGCTTTTAATTGGCTGTATGAAAAGATTAACGACGGCGAAAATCTTGTTATTGATCAGACAAAAAGTTCTCCGCATTCGCATCGCGTGCTGCACGATGCGGAACGATATGTTATTACTCCCGAAGCCTACGGATTTTTAATTCAGCTGCGGGAAATTGGTTTAATTACCGATAATGATATTGAAGTTATTATTGAGCGTGTGATGATGAGCGGTTTTGTTACCGTAACACTGGATGAAATGAAAGCGCAGGTTTCATTCCTGCTGTTGGAAAATGACGACAGTTCAGAGCACGGAAGCAGAAAAATGCTGCACGGCAGAGACACTATTCATTAAATTGAAACAAAGAAGAAGAGAATGGGCAAATCATTAATTATTGTTGAATCACCTTCAAAAGCGAAAACTATCAATAAATATCTTGGAAAAGATTATACGGTTGAAGCTTCCGTCGGTCACATAAAAAATTTACCGAAGAGCAAACTCGGCGTTGATGTTGAAAACAATTATGAGTCGGTGTATGAAACTATTTCAGGAAAAGAAGAAGTTGTCAATAAACTAAAGAAAATTGCCGGCGATGCTCACGCGGTATATATTGCTACTGACCCTGATCGCGAAGGAGAAGCCATTGCTTCCGATATAGCGGAAGAAATAGTTCCGGAAAATAAAAAATTATTTCGTGTCTTATTTCATGAAATAACTCCGAACGGAGTCCGTGAGGGAATGGAAAATCCGCGCGAGATAAATAAAAACCTTGTCGAATCTCAGCGGGCGCGCCGGGCGATGGATCGCTTAGTTGGTTATAAAGTCAGCCCGTTCTTGTGGAAAACCGTGTATTACGGACTTTCCGCCGGAAGAGTACAATCGGTTGCGCTGCGGTTAATTTGTGAACGCGAAGAAGAGATTAAAAAGTTTAAACCTGTTGAATACTGGACCATTACCGGCGAATTTAAAACCGAACGATCAGATTTATTTTTTGCCAAACTTCTCCGCATTAAAGGTAAGGAACCGAAAATATCCGATCAGCTGTCTTCGGAGCAAACCGTTGCCGATATAAAAACCAAACAGTTTTCCATCAGCGACATTCAGAAGAAAAACGTTAAGCGCAATCCGAACGCGCCGTTTATTACTTCCACCTTACAGCAGGAAGCGGCAAGCCGCTTGCGGTTTACGGCAAAGCGGACAATGATGCTGGCGCAGAAATTATACGAAGGCATTGATTTAGGCGAAGAAGGAACCGTCGGTCTTATTACCTATATGCGTACCGATTCAACGCGGCTCAGCGACGATGCCGTTACTGCCGTTCGAGAATTTATCTATTCTAATTACGGCGCAGAGTACCTTCCGAAAGAACCGCGCGTGTATAAAAAAGGGAAAGCTTCTCAAGATGCCCACGAAGCGATACGTCCGACTTCCATAAAGTTTACGCCGAAATCCATTAAACGTCATCTTGAAAAAGATTTGTACGCCTTATACGAATTGATATGGAATCGGTTTGTTGCCTGCCAAATGGAATCTGCAAAGTTTGAACAAGTAACGGTTGATGTTACCGGAGGCGATTATATGTTCCGCACCACCGGCTCGGTTCCGTTGTTCCGTGGATTCCTGCAAGTCTATGATGATATTAAAGAAGAGAAGGGAATTGACGACGACGAAGATCTGACTTCAAAAATTCCTGCACATCTTGCCGTAGGACAAAAGACAGAATTAACACAGATTCTTCCGAAACAACATTTTACCAAACCGCCGGCACGGTTTACGGAAAGCAGTCTTGTAAAAGAATTAGAAGCTCTCGGTATCGGAAGGCCAAGCACGTATGCGCAAATAGTGGCGACCATTCTCGACAGAAAATATGTCGATCAGGAAGAGCGTAAATTAAAAGCTACGCCGCTCGGCATGACTATTATCGGTATTTTAAAACAAAGCCTGCCTGATATTGTAAATTATAAATTTACCGCAAAGATGGAAGATGAACTGGAAACAATTGCCAGCGGTGAAAATTCATATGTGCAGGTGCTTGATGATTTCTATAAACCGTTTCATAAAGATTTGGAACTTCTGGACGGACAAGCAGGCAAAATTAAAAAATCTTTGCAGCAAGATGCCGGTGAAGCGTGTGATTTATGCGGCAAACCGATGATTATTAAATGGGGAAGATACGGACAGTTTAAAGCCTGTTCCGGCTACCCTGCATGCAAAAACAGAAAACCGCTGGAAGATGAAACCGAAAAATTTCAACACATGGCGGGAATGAAATGTAAAGTATGCGGCGGAGATATGGTGGTAAAAGGAGGACCGTTCGGCGCATTTTTGGGATGTTCAAATTATCCTTCGTGTACAAATACCCAGCCGATAACAACCGGCATTAAATGTCCGGTGTGCAAAACAGGCGATATTATTGAAAGTAAAACAAGAAGAAAAAGAATCTTCTACCGCTGCTCAAACAATACCACAGAGAATAAAACCTGTGAGTTTATTTCTTGGGATATGCCGGTAGAGAAAGAATGTAAAAATTGTAAAAATCCGTATCTTATTAAAAAGTCTTCTAAACGAAAAGGCGATTATCTTCTGTGTCCGAACTGTAAAGAAGAATATTATCTTGAAGAATCAGAATCGCAGGCTGTTGCCGTATAGGTAACGCATAATGCAAAAACTTATTCGTTCATATCTTGAGTATTTAGAGAAGGAAAAAAACTATTCTCCGAATACTATTGTGTCGTACGCAAACGATCTTACCCAGTATGCCGGATTTCTTCAAAGAGAATTTACTGAAGCCGCTGAAGATTATAACCGGATAACACAACAAATGGTGCGGGCGTTTATGGCTCTTCTGTTGGAACAAGGGGTTGCAAAGAAAAGCGTTGTCCGGAAATTATCAACGCTGCGGTCATTTTATAAATTTCTGGTACGTAAAAAAATCCTGTCAACAAATCCTGCGTTGAATATTGTTACGCCGAAGCTGGAACGAAAATTACCTCAGTTTATTGATAAAGATTCAATGCAAAAAGTTTTGCAGCTGCCGGATAAAGATTCATTAGAAGGGAAAAGAGATTCCGCTATTCTTGAATTATTGTATGGAAGCGGAATCCGACGGGGAGAACTCATCGGGTTAAATGAAAACGATGTTAATCTTCGCACATCCTCCGTAAAAGTTACCGGAAAGGGAAATAAGCAGCGCATTGTTCCGATTACCCAAGCGGCAAAACTTGCCGTTGAACAATATCTTCGTTCTCGAAAACAACTATTTCCCGCATCTTCAACGGCATCTCTCTTTTATGGAAAAAATGATCAACGCATCACTCCATCGCAAGTAAATACCATTCTCAAAAAATATCTTAAGGAGGTTTCAGAAATAGAGCAAAAAAGTCCGCACGTTCTTCGCCATTCGTTTGCGACGCATCTTTTAGATAACGGCGCAGATTTATTGGTGGTGAAAGAACTTCTCGGACACGAGAATCTCTCGACGACACAAGTCTATACGCACGTTACCGTAGAGCGCTTGAAAGAGATCTACCAAAAAGCACATCCCAAAGCCACAACATAATGGAAGGAGTCGTTATGGATATTACAATCACCGCACGTCATTTTAAGGCACATGATTCTCTGCGTATGTACGCGTTTGATGCCGTAAAAAAATTAGAACGATACTACAACGGTATTATCAGCGCAAATGTAATTTTAAGCTACGAAAAAGCACAGCGCAGTGTGAAGAAGGCAGAATTTCATATTAATGTATATGGAACGTTAATTAAAGCGTTAGAAAAATCAGATGATTTTATGAAATCCATTGATTCTGCAATGGAAAAAGCAGAGCGGCAAATTCGTAAATATAAAGGGAAGCAGCGCGAAAAATATAAAATTGTGATCAGACAGGCACAAGCGAAAGTCTAAGGCGCCGTATGGGAATTAATGCCGGTAAAGAATATCGAAAGAAAAATATTACGGTCGAATTTTTGTTCGAACAGAATAAAAGCCGCCTGAAGCTGGAACAACTGACTCAGTGCGGATTGGAAAATCTTATTCGCGACAAAAATCTTAACCGTCCGGGTTTAGCTCTTGCCGGATATATTGATCTGTTTTCCCATGATCGGGTTCAGATTATGGGAAATACAGAAATACGATATCTGCACAGTCTTTCCATTGAAGCGCGGATTGAAGCATTTAATCGGCTGCTCAAATTTTCTTTACCGTGCATTATTGTTACGAATAATAATAAACTTGTTCCGGAAGTTTTACAAATTGCCTCCGACCATAATGTGCCGGTTTTTCGCACCCCGCTTGAAACGACGAAGGCAAATTATTTTTTAAGTGATTTTTTGGATGATCAGTTTTCGCCTCAAACTTCTATTCATGGTTCTTTTGTTGATGTGTACGGCATCGGTTTATTAATTATCGGCAGATCAGGAATAGGGAAAAGTGAAATTGCATTAGATCTTGTTGAACGCGGTCACCGGCTCGTTTCCGATGATGTTGTTACCGTTACGCGAAAAGGTGAAGGAATTTTAATGGGAACCGGAACCGACCTTGTGAAACATTTTATGGAAATACGCGGACTCGGGCTGATTGATGTTCAAAGCATGTTCGGTGTTCGTTCAATTCGTTATCAAAAAAGGGTAGAGGTTGTTGTAGAATTAATGGAATGGGACCCGAATGGCGACTTTACCAGAACAGGATTGGACCAAAACACTATTCCTATATTAAATGTTGAAGTGCCGCATGTTAAACTTCCAATTTTTCCGGGAAAAAATGTTACTGTTATTACCGAAGTAATAGCCTTAAATTATCTCTTAAAACACTATGGTTTTGATGTAGCAAAAGAATTTTCTAAGAAATTAGAACAGGTAATTTCACAAAAATCTAAAAATAAAGGCAAAAGAAGCATAGATTATTTTGAGCATGATTTTGAATAATTATTCTTTTCTTGACAAAAGCCTAATATTTTAATACTTTGAGAATGTTTTTGAAAGGGATTTATGTTTAAGAAAAGAAAAATCTTTTTTTATTCTGATGAGACGGTTTCGTATGTCGAAGCGAACGGCTATAGGGTTCGTTTTGCATCAAAAGCTGTTCTCTTTACCATTATTGGGCTTATTCTGGTTGGGATAATCAACCAAATGGGAGGGGATCTTTTGGGGCTGGCATATCTTACCGATAGAAATCTTATGACTGAGAA
>JACFMZ010000190.1 GCA_019455105.1 Bacteroidota bacterium
AAATAGTTTAATTGATGATAGATTCGACTTGACATTAGAATGTATTCGTCTCTTTTATTTGGGACAAAAAAGCCCCCTTTACGACACTTTATTGAGATACAAAAACTTTATTGATTTGTTTGACGATTTTATCGGCTATGTCCATTTCTTTTTGTTGGAAGATTTGATTGATGAAAACAACAAAATTAGGTTTTATTTACCCTTTGATGACTTTAGAACTCGCCCAACATTTTCCAACACGGAAGAATATTTGCTGTATAAAAATGGGGTAATGGATTTTATTAACTCAAGAAATAAAAGAATAAAAAATTATATCATTAGCCAAAATGTTGCCTGAGAATCGCATTCCCACTCATCCCGGCGAGGCGCTTGAAGAATTTCTCAAGCCGCTCAATATCACTCATTCGCAATTGGCGCAACATATCGGCGTCGCAACCTTGATTGTGAACCAAATTGTGCGCGGGCAGCGCGCGGTGACGCCTGAAATTGCATGGCGCTTTGCGCAAGCATTGGGAACGACACCTGAATTTTGGATGAATTTACAAAACGCGCATGACCTTGCATTAACGCAGCCCAAACGACAAATCGCGCGTTTGCAACAAACCGCTTGAGGAATTTATTTCATGCCACAAGTTACGATTGACGGAAAAACGATCGAGGTCCCCGCAGGCACGCTTGTCGTCGAAGCGTCCAAACCGGTCGGTTCGCACATTCCGGTGTATTGTTATCATCCCAAACTGGCGCCAGCGGGAATGTGCCGCCTGTGCTTGGTCCGCGTCGGCACGCCGAAAATTGACCCGGCGACCAAACAACCATTGTTGGATGAACAAGGCAATCCGCAAATCGCATGGATGCCAAAATTGCAAACGGGCTGTACCACGGTTGTTTCCGAAGGCATGTCCGTTGTGACGACGTCGCCCGAAGTGCTGGAAGCGCGCCGCAGCATCCTTGAATTTTTGCTGACGAGTCATCCGCTCGATTGTCCCGTGTGCGACAAGGGCGGCGAATGTACGCTCCAAGACCATACGCTGCATTACGGGCCCGGCAACACGCGCTTTTACGTCGAATCAAAATTTCATACCGACAAGATGGTCCCGCTTTCGCCGCTCATCTTGCTCGACCGCGAGCGCTGTATTCAATGCGGACGCTGCGTGCGGTTTCAGGATGAAGT
>JACFMZ010000108.1 GCA_019455105.1 Bacteroidota bacterium
TACAGATATTACCGGACTTTCCGCTACATTCCCGACGGGATTAAGTAACAACACACTCTATTATTGGCGGGTAAGCGGTGTAAACGGTGCGGGTAACGGTGCCTTTTCAAATACGGCTTCATTTACTACTATCGGTATTCCGACGCTGCAAACACCGGCTAATGCGGCAATTAACGTAGCGGTAAATCCGACCTTTACATGGAATGCCGCCGCTGGTGCAACATCGTATTCTATTGAGATATCAACTGATCCGTCGTTTACGACGCTATCGCCGCAGTCTCAAACCAATGTCCAGGCAACAAACTATACTGTTGGAAGTAATTTAGCCGCCGCAACGGTATATTATTGGAGAGTGAAGGCAGTCAACAGCGTAACAGGAGCCTCAAAAACTTCCGGCACGTTCAGTTTCACAACCAATTAATATTTTTATAACACTACAAAGCCCTGTAGAGATGAAAATCTTTGCAGGGCTTTTTTATTTTTTTCCTTTTCGGATTTTATAATAATTTTTTATTGTTTTTCCGAGCTGCTTTTCTTTTGCTTTGCGTTCCTGCTGTTTCGTACTGTCGCTTTTTGAAGCGATATACTCGGCTTCTTTTACTAATTTAATGTAACTTTCATATCGAGATTTATCGAGCGTGCCGCTGTTTACGGCGTTCAACACGGCGCAATTCGGTTCGTGAGTATGCGTGCAGTCTGTGAATCTGCAATTCACGGCAATATTGCTGATCTCCGGAAATGTATCGGCAACAGCGGATGAATCAACATTCCACAATCCGAGTTCGCGCATTCCGGGAGTATCAATGACCAATCCTCCGTTGGGAAGAACAAAAAGCTGGCGGTGTGTTGTTGTGTGTCTTCCTCTTGCATCGGCTTCGCGCACTTTGCGTGTCAGCATTACTTCTTCGCCGACAAGAGCGTTAATGAGCGTTGATTTTCCTACTCCTGAAGAACCGATAAAGCAAACCGTTGTTTCGGGCGGAATAAATGTTTTTATCTCTTCAATGTGCGATTGGGATTTTGCACTGTATGAGATTACCGGAAATCCTGCTGCAGCATTTTTTGCCTCGTTTGTTTTTGTTTCCACATCATTTTGTGAAAGCAAATCCGCTTTAGAAAGCAGAATAACCGGAAGCGCGCCGCTCTCTTTTACCGCAACAATATAGCGTTCCAGCCGGCGAAGATTAAAATTTTCATCTAAGGATTGGATGATAAACACAATATCAATATTGGAGGCAATCAGTTGTTCTTCAAATGTCTGTCCGGAAGCTTTACGCGTTAATTTTGTTCTGCGGGGGAGAATTCCGTGAATTATTGCGGGTGAAAATTCATCGAACAGATGAACAGCAACATAATCGCCGACCGCAGGAAAATCAGCGCGGGTTTCCGCATTGAACTGCATCTGTCCGGAAATTTCTGCTTTATATTCTTTCCCTTCAAAAAGAATCGTGTACATCTCGCGATGTTCGGACATAATGCGTACGATAGAAAATCCTTTTGAAAGAAATTCATTTTTTATTTGCGCGAATTGATGCGTGAATGATCTGCTCATTCTACAATTGCCGTAGCTTCAATTTCAATCATATACCCCGGCGCAATAAGTTTGGAAATTTCAATCATTGACGTGCATGGTTTAATGGAATGAAAAACTTCATGGTGTGCTTTGCCGTATTCTTTCCAGCGGGAAATATCGGTAACAAACATTCTGGTGCGGACAATCTGTTCAAGAGAGCCGCCTGCCTGACGGAGAACGCGCTCAATTTTCTGAAGAATATATTTTGTTTGTTCGTACGGATTATCTTTGCCGACAATATTTCCCTGCTCATCGGAAGCAACGGTGCCGGTAATTTCAATAATATTCCCGACGCGCACTGCGCGTGAATAGCCGATGAGCTCTTCCCACGGCGTGCCGGTTGAAAAGTTATGTCTATGCATGCGCGTAGTCCAGCATTTTTTGTAAGAGTGTCTGCGGCGAGTCGTCAATAAGTATCTGCTGAAGAACATGCTGAGGAATAAATCCTTCGGAATTTCCTTTGTGCAGAAAATCAATAATCAAATCGTAATAATGATTGATGTTCAAAATGCCGCACGGTTTTTTATCAATGCCGAGATGAACAAGCGCCAGCACTTCAAACAGTTCATCCATTGTGCCGACTCCGCCGGGAAGAATTAAATATCCGTCTGACAGTGAAATTAATTTTTCTTTCCGTTCGTGCATGGAGTTGACAATATATTGTTCGGTTAATCCGTTATGCCCGATCTCTTTTTCCAAAATAAATGTGGGGATGACGCCGATTGCCTTGCCGTGATTATTTAAAACCGCAGAAGCGATTTCGCCCATCATTCCTATTGAACCGCCGCCGTAAATGAGCTCAATATTTTTCTTTGCCAGCAGCTCTCCGGTAACGCGGGCAGAGTGTAAGTATTCGGGGTTAGCTCCGGATTTTGAGCCGCAAAAGACGCAGAGAGATTTCATTAACTTTCCTTAGAGAATTTATTTTTTGATTAATATACGGCAAACTTCTCCACGAATCTACACACAAATTGCATGAAAAACTTGGCAGAGTTTTGGTTACCTTGTTCAACAGAAGAGAATTAACTTGACTTTTAGAGAAGAGCTGAGTAAAATGTAAACGCTTACATAGCTTAATTTATTGAAAAATCCTGACAAAGGAAACATTTATTGAAAGCAACAATTAAAGATGTTGCAGAGAAAGCCGGAGTTTCTATCGCCACAGTTTCTCGTGTGTTCAACAACAGCTCGGTTGTTGTGGAAGAGACGAAGCAGCGGATTCTTCTGGCGGCGGAAGAACTGCGCTACGCACCGAACCATGTTGCGCGGAGTTTAAGCACGCGGAAGACGGAATCCATCGGCATGGTGCTGCCGGATTTGCACGGAGAATTTTTTTCCGAAGTTATTCGCGGCGTTGATGAACGCATTCAAACAGAAAACTATCATCTTGTTGTTTCCTGTTCGCATAACAAGAAAAATGAAATTCAGGCAGCGCTTCAAACTATGCGCGGGCGGGTGGACGGATTGATTGTGATGTCGCCGCATATTGATGCAAAAACTTTAAATGCAAATCTCCCTTTTTCGCTTCCGGTTGTGCTTTTAAATTGCTCGGTGGAGGATTCATCGCGCGATGCCATTACCATTGATAATGCCGGCGGCGCGCGGGCAATTGTGAAACATCTTCTTCAGCACGGACACACGCGGATTGCCATTATTAAAGGTCCGGATAATAATATTGACTCAATTCATCGTTACCAGGGTTTTCAACGGGCGCTTGAGGAAGCAAAAATTATTCACGATACGGATTTAGAATTTACGGGAGACTTTACGGAAGAAGCCGGACGTAAAGCCGTAAAGCAGTGGCTGATGTTAAAAAATCGTCCGACGGCAATTTTTGCTTCCAACGATACAATGGCAATCGGCGCGATAAGCATGCTGCAGGAAAACGGAATTTTAATTCCCGATGAAATTGCCATTGCAGGTTTTGACGATATACCGATTTCGCGGTACATTCATCCGAAACTGACGACCGTACAAATTTCCATAAACAGCATGGGCATTCAGGCAGCGGAAATTCTTCTTCATGCAATTCATAATTCTGAAAATCACCAAACACAGCAAAAAATTGTTCCGACGCAGATTGTGGTAAGAGAATCCTGCGGAAAACATTTATAATTACCATTACCAACAGTGAGGTTACCATGAAAAAAATAGTACTCTTTCTTGCCGGCGCGATTGTGTTTATTACAATTGCTTCTCATGCACAAATGAAACGAAGCGACGCCGTGTGGGCGCGAACAGTTCCTGCCGGTTCAATTACCATTGACGGAAAAATGAATGAGCCGGTCTGGAATCAGGCAGAATCTCTCGTGGTAGAATACGGTAAAAGCGCCGGTCTGCCGGGAAGCGGCTGGACGGCGGAAACAGGCGTTGTGCTTGATTCGGTAAAAGCGGTTGTAAAATTTCTCGTGATGGGAGATTCGTTGTATCTGGGATTTACCGTTAAAGATAGTTCTATCGGCGGCGGAATTTTCGGCGCGGCGGACGGAATAATTTTTAATATCCGCGATAAGAGCGACAACCAAAGACATCCGGCTTCCTCAGGAGAATATCTCTGGGGTTGGATTAATGAAGGATGGATGGATGCAGGGAACGTAACGAGCCCGGGAGCGATGCCGAAAATTGGACCAAAGGATGCCTACACGAAAACACTTTTTGAAACGGCGACAACGGTTAAAGGAACAACAAATGTTGACGGAACCAATGATAATAAAATTGTTGACCCGACAAAAATTGATACCAGTTATACGGTGGAAATGAAAATTGCTTTAAAGAACCGCGGCTATAATGTTACGAGTCCGAAGGGTGATATTATAATGTTCAATGCCGCAATTCGAGACTGCGATTGGGCGTGGCCTTTTCAAGATTTTGTTACCTTCTCGCGGGTGTGGATACAGGGTCCGTGGGCGAATACGAATGATAAAAATTTTCTCCGCATTTATGTTCGTCCCGATGTAACAAATATTTCCGGCGCAGTTCCCTCTCTTGCGCCTGATTATGTCATCTCCAACGGCGAATCTGTCTCAACGCCGGCGATTGACGGAACGCTTGATGAGCTTGTTTGGTCAAAAATTGAAGGAATAAAAATTCGATACGGCGATGATGCTGTTCGAAATTCGTACGCCGGTGTCGGTCCGTTCGCGAGCGGACAGTATCAGCCGAATGTTAACGGGAGCCAGGCATTTATATACGATACTTCCGATGCGACGGTGAAAATGTTTTTTAAAGGCAACACGCTCTATTTTGGAATTGATGTGAACGATAAAGTAGTTCAGTTTTATGATTTGGAAGACCGCTGGGATGGAATGGTACTTTCCATTAATGGATTAGGAAAAGATCATCAAAACCCTACGGATCATGATCAAATCGGGAGGAAGTTTACTATTCTTGTCGGTCCGAGCGGTAAGGACAGCGTGCGGGATTATATGCACATTCTCCGCGATTCGTTAATGAAAGCACAGGTGGTATTAAAACTTAAACCAGGAACAACGGTTGATACTACAGGAATGGATGAAGATCAAGGATACCAAATTGAAGGTTCAATTGATTTAACGGCACTCGGTTATCCGGACGGGCTGGGAGACGGAATTTTATTTTTAGGATTAACGTATTATGACGGTGATTCGTTTATTCCTACTTCATCAAGTTACGGAACACGCACGTGGTGGTTTAGAGAACGGGAAAGTTTTGCGGCAGCAGCGTATGTGTATATGGACCCGAACAGTAAAATTACTTCGGTGGCAAAAACTTCTTCACCGGTTCCGGAACAATTTGTTCTTCAGGGAAATTATCCGAATCCGTTTAATCCTTCGACAACAATTAAATATGCAGTTCCGCAAACCGGCGCCGTAAAACTTCTTGTCTATGATATGCTCGGAAGAATTGTCCGCACGGCGGCTCTCGGCGAACAGGAAGCAGGCGAGCATACATTTACATTTAACGCCTCTCAATTAAGTTCCGGTGTCTATTATTATTCCATGCGGCTGCAAAGCGCATCGGGCGGAGAGTTTTCCACGAGAGTAAATAAAATGTTGTTCATAAAGTAATGTGTAATGCGGAGTGAAGGAAAACTTTATTCCGCATTTTTTTAGCCACTAATCTGCAATGGATGAGTTATGAACAGACGAATCTTTCCGGCGGCGTTTTACGCAATAATTTTTTTGTTCGGCATTGTTGTTTATTCCTTCGCTGATACCAGCGGAAAACTGACCGGAACAATTTCCGGCAGCACAACAAAGGAAGCACTCATTGGCGTGAATGTTGTTCTTCAGGGAACATCAATCGGCGCGGCAACGGATTTTGACGGATACTTTGTCATTATCAATATTCCTCCCGGAACGTATGATGTAAGAATCAGCAGCATTGGGTACGGAACGAAATTGATTAAGGGAGTCCGCATTAATTCCGGGCAGACAACAACGTTAAATGAAACGCTGGCAGAAGAGACTATTGAAACAAAAGAAGTTGTCATTACCGCCGAACGTCCGATTGTGGATACCCGCCAGACCAGCGCCGTAAAAATTATGGGAGAAGATCAAATTTCCGTTCTTCCGGTACAAAATTTACAAGATATTGTCAATCTGCAGGCAGGAGTAGTAGACGGACATTTTCGCGGCGGAAGAACCGGCGAAGTGCAGTATCAGGTGGATGGTGTTTCGATTAATAATCCGCTGACCAATAATCCGGCGGTTTCTTTAGACCGAAGCGTGCTGCAGGAAGTGCAGGTGATCAGCGGAACGTTTGACGCGGAATACGGACAGGCGATGAGCGGCGTGGTGAATGCGGTTCTTCGCAGCGGAAGAAAAGATGCTTACGAATGGAACGCCGAGGTGTATGTGGGAGATAATGTTACATTCGGCAGCGACCCGAACTTCCCGTACATTGAACGCATTAATCCGCTGGCGTACCAAAGTTATCAATTTTCCGTCAGCGGTCCGATCGGCCTTCCGCAGACAACGTTTCTTTTTAATGCGCGCCGGTATGCATCGGAAGGATATTTATTCGGCAGGCGAATGTTTATGCCGACTGATACCAACGACTTCAGCACAAAAAGTTTTCATCCGACCGGAGACGGAAAATTAGTTCCGCTGGCAACGCAAGATGAATGGTCAGGACAATTTAAAGTCAGCAACAGTTCGCTTGAAGCGTTTCAATTAAGCTATCAGGCAATTTTTAATTTAACAAATAACAAACCGTACAATTTTGCATTCCGTTTGGAACCGGACGGCGTAGCAGTTCCAAGATTTTTTTCTCTTGTGCACGGAATTGATGTTACGCAGATGCTCACCGATAAACTTTTCTATACTATCAATCTTCGGCAGAATAAAGTCGATTATCGAAATTATAAATATCAAAGTATTTACGATCCCCGCTATTATCAGGCGAAGCAGCCGCGCGGCGATGCCGATTATGAATACGGCGCAATTGTTCAAGGCGTTGAGCTGGGAAGATATATTGAAAATACGAATGTCTATATTGCAAAATTATCCGTGACAGACCAGGCAACAAATAATCACCTGTTAAAATTCGGCGCGGAAATTCAACTGAATACTATTAAATACGGCAACGACGGTGTGATTGACCGCGATTCTATTACCGGCGCACTTCATCCGTACGTAAACAGCACGCTTTTTCCGCAGGCGAGAACTTATACGCCCACGTCGCTTGCGGTGTACGGTCAGGATAGAATTGAATGGAAAGATGTAATGGTGCGCGCCGGTTTGCGAATGGAATATTTTGATGCCAACACTACAATTCCCGGTGATTTGAGAAATCCTGCAAACAATATCATTGGAATTCCTGCAACACCGGCAAAGAAAACTACTCCCAAACTTGTTTTTGCGCCGCGGCTCGGAATTTCTTATCCCATTATTGTTAACGGCTCAATTTATTTTTCGTACGGACATTTTTATCAGCTTCCGGCAATTAATACATTCTTTTCTAATTCTGATTATTCTATTCTACGTGAACTTTCCGGCGACGGAGTAGGGCGATACGGCGTTCTCGGAAATCCTGATATAAATCCGGAATTCACCACGCAGTACGAATTCGGCATGAAAGCGGCGTTGACGGAAAATTTCGGCATCGACGGCTCGCTCTTCTATAAAGATATCCGCGATCTGCTCGGCGTAGAATTTATTGAAACGTACAACTCGGCGCGCTACGCGCGTTTAACCAATGTGGATTTCGGCAGCGTGAGAGGATTTACGCTCTCGTTAGATTTTCGTACCGGAGATTTATTCAGCGCTTCGGTTGATTACACAAATCAATATGCCTCGGGAAATTCCAGCTCGCCGGAAGAAACCGCCGTACGCGCAGCTGCGGGAAAAGATGCCAATCCCCGTGAAACGCCGTTCGATTGGGATCAGCGGCATACGTTGAACGGACAGGTAACGCTGCAGGAAGCGGGAAATTATTCTGTTACGGCAATTGTTCGTTACGGATCGGGACAGCCTTATACGCCCACCATCGGCTCGGGGTTCGGCGCGGATTTGGAAAATAACATGGGAAGAAAAGCGGCAGGAACAATTGTAGATTTGCGTTCGGAAAAAGATGTGGAAGTTGCCGGAATAAAATTTACGGCATTTCTTCGCATCTTTAATCTGTTTAACGCATCGTTCTTTAACGGATTTATTTTTTCTTCTACCGGCAGCCCGTATTATTCGCTGAATCCTGTCGGCGATCGGGTTTCATTAATAGATCCGAATAGATTTTTTCAGCCGAGAAGAGTGGAAATCGGAATTTCTATACACGGCTTTTCGAAGGTGCAATAATGAAAACGAATATCATCACCATGTTTCACGCGAAGAAAATTGTTCTTCTTCTTTTTCTCTCCGGCATTGCCTCGGCGCAGACGCTGTTTCCGGTTATTCCGCAGACGCAGCGAAGCAATTTTGGTTATGAACGCTCCGGCACGCACGATGCCAATAATATCCGCACATCGTTTTTTAATTTCGGAATGGTCGGCGATTATCCGCCCGACCCGATTAATGTTGATCTCAGTACATTTCATTCCGTTGAAGTTCCCAAAGGAAGCGGAATGAATTACAGCGACGGTATTACGCCGTTTGTGCTGGCAAAAATTAACAAAGCAAATAATGAACAAGACTGGATTATGGAAACCGGTTTTCGCGAGCGCCAGCAGTTAGTTATCGGCACGCTTCGGCAAATTCGTTTTGAACCGCGCCCCGGATATTTTCAAATAGATAAAAGCATTAACAAAGATGAATCGCCGGCAATGAGCCATCTTCCCAGAACTTGGCCCGATGAATGGATTGACAAATTAAATGATGGTACCGATCCCGGCTGGCGCGGTTCGTGGAACGGATATTTCGGCAAACGGATTGTTGCCGAAGAAGAATCTTATTTTGTCATGGATGATGATGCGTATAAAATTCCCGGATTTTTTCCGGACAGCCGTGATGCAACCCGCCGCGGCTTGGGAATGCGCGTAGAAGTCCGCGGATTTCAATGGTCGAACCCGCAGGCAGGCGATGTGATTTTCTGGCATTATGATATTGCCAATGAAGGAACAACCGATTATCTCGACAATATTATTTTTGGAATTTATATGGATTCCGGCGTCGGCGGTTCGGCAATCGGCTGCGATCCGCTTCCCGAATCGGATGATGATAATGCGTACTTCGATAAATCATTCGGGTTGAATTTGGTGTACACGTGGGATACGTACGGTCACGGAAAAAGTCTCGTCAGCAACTGCGGTAAAACGGGGTACCTCGGTTATGCGTATTTGGAAACACCCGGAAAACCGGACGACGGTATTGATAATGATGACGACGGAATTACTGACGAGAAACGTGATGACAATCCCGGAATTAAAATTGTCGGGCAGCAAAATATTTTAAATTATGTGAAC
>JACFMZ010000109.1 GCA_019455105.1 Bacteroidota bacterium
TAATCAACCGGAGCGGCACCTCCTATTTTTTACACAAAGATACGGACGTTACCGAAAAAGAAAACGGCAAATTTATAAAAGCCGAATGTCTCATAAAAAACTATTTTTAATGAGCATAAGAAATGAAAATAAAAAATCTTTGTCAAATTAATTTATTCGGAATTAAGCGATAATGATATATAACTACTAAAATAGAATTTCTATTTTCATACTATCAATATCTTGTTAATAGTCGAAAATATCGGTGAAGTATGCAGAAGGCAAAAAGGAGATAAAAAATGCCGTGCGCTTTCCGCCGGAGCTGCATGGAGAAAAGTGCACGGCAAAAGAAGAGATTGTTATAACTTTACTTTATCAATATTGGTTTTTACATCATCGGCAGATTTTTTTAACAGCGCTTTTTCTTCATCGTTCAGTTGAATTTCAAGAATCTGCTCAACGCCGTTCTTTCCAAGTTTTACCGGAACGCCGACGACGGTTCCGCTTAATCCGTATTCGCCCTGCAGATACACGGCGCAGGGAAGAACACGTTTCTTATCTTTTACAATGGATTCTACCATTTGCACTGCTGCCGCTGAAGGAGCATAAAATGCGCTTCCGGTTTTCAAAAAGTTTACAATCTCTGCGCCGCCGTTTTGTGCCCGCTTTACAATGGCATCAATTTTTTCTTTTGTCATCAGTTCGGGAAGCGGTATTCCGGCAACGGAGGTATATCGCGGAAGCGGAACCATTGAATCGCCGTGTCCGCCGAGCAGCAAGGCGGTAATATCTTCAACGGAAACGCCGAGTTCCATAGCAATGAACGTGCGGTAGCGTGCGGTATCCAAAACACCGGCCATGCCGATAACACGGTTACGCTCAAATCCGGAAACTTTTTGCGCCACGTACACCATAACATCCAGCGGATTTGAAACAACAATTAAAATTGATTTGGGAGATTTTGCAACAACCTGTTCGGTTACCGATTTAATAATGTTGGCATTGGTAGAAAGAAGATCGTCGCGGCTCATGCCCGGCTTGCGCGGAATTCCAGCGGTAATAACAACAATATCGGAATTTGCCGTCTCATCGTAACTGTTGGTGCCGATAACTTTAGAATCAAATCCCTCAATCGGTCCCGATTCGTACATATCAAGACCTTTTCCCTGCGGAACACCCTCCACAATATCCACCAGTACAACTTCGTTCGCAAGTTCTTTTTCCGCAATGCGCTGGGCTGCCGTTGCGCCGACATTCCCTGCGCCGATAACTGTAATTTTCATGGTAAGCTCCTTCTGTTTTAAAATATAAAAGCGTCCCGTTGCTGCAGGACGCTGAAAAAAATTACTTCTGTAAAATTTTCTTATTGAGTAATGATCGAAACAGCTTGTCGTGTTTTGCTGATCATGTGAAATTTTACGCGTCCCGGTTTTAAGGCGAAGAGCGTATCATCGCCGCCCCGTCCGACATTTTCACCCGGATGAAATTTTGTTCCGCGCTGGCGGACAAGAATTTCTCCGGCGTTTACAAATTGTCCGCCGAACCGTTTTACACCGAGGCGCTGCGCATTACTATCGCGCCCGTTTTTCGTGCTTCCCGCACCTTTTTTATGTGCCATCTCTGTTAAACTCCTTTACTTAATTAATCGCCGTAATTTCAATGTGCGTGTACTGCTGGCGATGTCCGCGTTTCACACGGTATCCTTTACGTTTTTTCTTTTTGAAGACAATCACTTTATCATCTTTTACGTGGGCAAGTACTTTTGCTTCCACCGATGAACCGCTGATTGTCGGGTTGCCGACTTTAACGGCTCCGTTGTCTGCCAGCAGGAGCACTTTGTCAAACTTCACAACAGCATCAATGCCTTCTTCCAATTTAGGAACATAAAGCCGTTCCGAGGGATTTACTTTGAATTGCTGTCCGGCAATTTCTACGACTGCATACATGGTTACTGCTTCCTTCCTTATAACACTTGTTGAATTTGGGAATACAAAATAGTGAAGACCGCAATGAAAGTCAACCGAAATTATAACGTCCGTTATTGTAAAAATGATAGCCGTTATTTTTCTTATCAAGCGGAAATGCGGAATAATTATTGTACATTATAAAACAAACAGCAGTAATATTTTTATGTAAAAGGAGAGGCAGTAATAATGAACAATGATTTACACATTTTAACCGTAAAGGAAATTGTTACGCAGAATTTTCAAACGGCGGCGATTTTTGAAAAATATTCGCTCGATTTCTGCTGCCGCGGCGGAAAAACCATTGAACAGGCGTGCGCTGAAAAGGGATTAGATGCCGCATCAATCATCAACGAGCTTTCGGCAGTTTCTGCCGGTGCCGCAGCGGATTATTCGCGGTTTACGGAATGGCCGCTGGATTTTCTTTCAATGTATATTATTATCAATCATCATACGTATGTTCGAAATGTTCTGCCGACATTGTTTGCTCATACGCAGAAAGTCAGCACGGTGCACGGGGCAAATCATCCGGAAGTGGTGAAGATTGCCGAAATTTTTGATCGGGTTGCGGCAGATTTGCAAAAACATATGCAGATGGAAGAGCAGATTCTCTTTCCGTATATCCGTCAGCTTCTTGATGCGCAGCAGGGAAAGCGAATGCTGACCCGCGCACCGTTCGGCTCAATTGTCAACCCGATCCGCACTATGGAAGAAGAACACCAGGTTTCCGGCGATGATATGTATGAAATCCGCCGGCTGAGTTCCGACTATGTTCCTCCAGAAGATTCCTGCATGACGTATAGAATTTCTTTTCAGGAATTACAGGAATTTGAGCGCGACCTGCATCAGCACGTTCATCTGGAAAATAACATTCTCTTTCCGAAAGCTATTCAGTTGGAAGAAGAATTATTTGCAAAGAATTGATTGAACAACAATTCTTCTGCAGAACAGTTTTAAAATAAAAAATCCTTGTTAACCATTAACAAGGATTTTTTATTTTTGCAGCGGGACAGTATTACATTGCCGCAATCACTCTTTCCATTCGTGCTTTTACTTCTTCAGCAATCGGCTGAATTTTCGGATTGTTTAGAATTGTCTCCATAATCATCGGATTGAAAGCCGAAACAAATGTTTTTTCGGCTTTCCGATACACAATAACATTGCAGGGAAGAAGCAAGCCGATTTCCTGTTCTGCTTCCATGGCTTTATGGGCAAACGGCGGATTGCAGGCGCCGAGGATTGTGTATTGTTCAACATCAATATCCAATTTTTTTTTCAGTGTTTCTTTAACATCAATAGTTGTTAAAACGCCGAAGCCCTCTTTTTTTAATTCGTCCGTAACTTTTTCAACGGCCTGCTCAAATGATAAGTTTACGTTTTTTGAAAATCCGTACTGCATAATGTCCTCCTAAAAAAATTCCTTGTTCCATACAAACCAAGGAATCGTATAACGATAGAAAAATAAAATTTGTTATTGTAGAATAATTGTCGGTTCAACAATAACGTTCGTTGTCATTGAATTTCCGATTAAACAATTATCGTGCGCCTGGTGAACAACTTCTTCCACTTGTTCTTTTGTCCAGCTTTTTTCTACAACAATTTCCGGTTTTATGGTAATAGCGGTGAAGCGATATTTTCCGTCAACATTTTCCAGCACTCCTTCCGCTTTGCTTTTGTAGGAAAGTAGCGGCATTCCTTTTCTTCCGCCGAAGGAAAGAAACGTAGAAAGCTGGCAGTATTCCACCGAGGCGACAAATAAATCTTCGGGTGTCCACATTCCGGGAACGCCTTTAAATTCCGGCGGACTGGACATTTCAATGGTTGGTTTACCTTCGGAATTTAAAAATCCCTGACGATCGGATTTCCAATCCACTGAAGTGTGGTACGTAAAAACTTTAAATTTCTTTGCCGGTTGAGGCGGTGTTGTTGTTTCCATTGGTTGCTTTCGTTTTAGATGGAGTTAAAATTCCGATAACGGCGCCGTAGAAAGTGGAAATATACGGATTGCTGGTTATCGGGCAGGTTCCGGTTGCGCAGCCGATGTAGTAATAGTAGGCGAAGCCTGCGGCTGCGCCGAGCGTTCCGGCAATGGCGCGCTTATACCAAATATTTAAATGTTTGAAATATTCCATTCGGAAATTCCTCCGGTAAGATTTGCCGCGTTGAATCCTGCTTTCTTCAGTCGTATTGCCGCGCTGAGACTGCGGCTCCCCGTAGCGCAGTAACAGATAATTTCGCGGGATTTGTATTTTTCCAATTCCGGTATTCGTGAAGAAAGTTCGTGAACAGGAATATGAACAGAACCTTTAATGGAGTTCCGGCTTCGTTCGCCGCCGGTCCGCACATCGAGCAGGAGCGAACCGCTGCGAATTTTTTCTTTTGCTGTTTCGGCGGTATAATGTTGTATTCCGCGTGAAGCAAATTTTCTTTTAAGATAAACGACGGCAATAATTCCGAGAAAAATGTACAAAGTAATGCTGAAATCCATAGGTCCTTTTTTTAATAATGCAGCATAGATTTTTACAGAAAGAGCCGATAGTAAAACTTTGTGAAATACCGGCTCCTTAAATGAATATCATCCGAAAAGTAAAACAGCGCCGTACGATGAGATACTTAATTAACGCCGCACGAACCGCCGCAACAGCTTCCGCTTCCGCAGGAGTCTGAGGAATAACTTTCGGATGAATATGAAGAAGAACTTCCCATTGATACTGCGGTAACAGAAATTAACCGAGTATGTTCGCGAGATTCACAATTTGGGCACACAATATCTTCTTCAATTTCTTTTCCTTTATGAAACACATCGTACTGTGTGCTGCATTTTTTGCATTTATATTCGTAAACAGGCATAAGAGCGGAAAAATTTATGCAACAATAATTTTTTTGTTTAAAAGATTTTCATTGATCACGTTGACCAATTCATTTTTCGGCAATGCGCCGGCAGCCATCATCGGCTTTCCTTCTTTGGGAATAAAAAGAAGCGAAGGAATAGAGCGAATGCCGAAGACCGAGGCAAGCTCCTGTTCTTCATCGGTGTTGACTTTATAGAAGTTTACCTGTCCTTTCATTTCTTCGGACAATTCTTCAATAATCGGACCGACCATCCGGCACGGACCGCACCACGGCGCCCAGAAATCCACCACAGCGGGAAGTTCACCTTCAAATTTCCATTCTTTATTTTTTTCATAATCAAAAACTTTTGTAAGAAAAGTTTCTTTGGTTAATGCTTCAGACATAATGTTCCTTTAAAGTTTAGAGTTTTTCAGTTTCAATTTTTTTGTTTGTGTTGACGCCGACAGCGTGCCAGACTGGGCAGTAATTTATAAATCCGGTAACAACTAAAATAAGTCCGAGATATGCCCACGGAGTTTCCGGTCCCCAAAAAGCGAGCGAGGTAATAAGTAAACCGAGAAGAATCCGGATTGGTTTTTCAACAGAGCCGATATTTTTCTTCATAACGCATCCTCCTTAAAAATGTGTTGAAGATTATGTAAATATGATGCAGTAGAAAACGAAAAGGATTCACTTACCGGGTGAATGTTTTTGCTTCTTTTTTAATTTAATAACGGCAAAAAGCTTTTTTTCGAGCGTTTTAGGCATGGCAGGAACGGTTTCCTGTTTGTAAAGATAGACAGTTTTCTTTAGTGAATCCAAAAGAGCGCTGCAGGTGTCGCATTGTTCAATATGTTCACGAATGCGTTTGCATTCTTCGGTTTCAAATTGCGAGTCGAGATTTTCGCACAAGTGGCGGTAAATATCGGCGCACGAACCGGAATGAAGATGTTTAATAGAATGTTTCATTCGTGTTTCATATAGTTGTGAAGTTTATGACGTAGAAAAATCCGCGAACGGCGCAGGCGCGATTTAACCGCCGGAACAGTCAATTGTAAAATTTTTGCCGTTTCTTCTGCCGTTTTTTCTTCCAAATCACGCAGAACGAATACCGCTTTGTAATCATCCGGAAGCTGTTGAATGGCTTCATCGAGCGCTGTGCGCATTTCGCCGTTGATGACGGTTTCAATCGGAGAATCATCCCACGATGCTAATTGTTTTTGAATGGTTTCGTCATGCACATCGGGCGCTTCGTCGAGCGATTCGAGCAGTTCTTCAATCTTGCGCTTTCGCCGGTTCATTAAACAATTATTTGCCACAATTGAATAAAGCCATGTTGAAAATTTTGAGCGTCCGTCAAACTGATTGAGTTTTCGATAGACATTTATGAATGTATCTTGAAACGATTCTTCCGCTTTTTCCTGATTGCGGCAGAGCTTATAGGCGAACCCCCAGACGGTTTGCTCATAATTTCGTACGAGCTGCGTAAAGGCGCGTTCGTCACCGTTTTTCGCACGGGAAATTAAGCTCTGCTCCGAATCGGAAGATGCTTGTGTAGTGTGTGATGCAGTTTGTTTCAATGAAGATTCATCGTACAATATTTTTTGAATACTGAAAGATAAAAAAATTTCAGTTGGTAAAAAAATGATTCGCATGAAGTATGCAGAAAAAATGCAACAAACAGAGTTTTTTTTCGTTTAGAAAAAAGTGCTGTTAATTTTTCTTTTAATAACGGTATTCTTAATAAATTGTTAGTATTTTCATTGCATGAATCGTCGCTCGGCATTAAAAATTTTCGGGTATCTTCCTTTCATGGCTTCGGCGATTGAACTTTTTGCGCAAGCCGGAAGACGCCTTCCTGCCCATCATACGGAAGATGGTTTTAGAAATATCGATCCAAATTTTGAAGAACGATCATTTACAGAAATGGCTCCGTGGGTAATCAGTCATTTAACGGATTTGTTTTCCAGAGCGCCGAAGGTTGATATTCCCCGTGAATATAACGACGGTTCCATTTATTCGCTTTCAAAACCGTACACCGTAACTTGGATCGGGCATTCAACAGTGCTGATTCAAATGGAAGGGAAAAATATTCTCACCGATCCCGTGTGGGCAGAAAATGCCGGACCGTTAAAATTTGCCGGTGCAAAAAGAGTTTCCGAACCGGGCATTGAACTTCAGAAACTTCCGCCGATTGATATTGTCTTAATTTCTCATAACCACTACGATCATCTCGATCAGTCTTCCATTGAAAAACTTGCCGATAGAAATCCGAAAACAAAATTCTTTGTGCCTCTGCGCGTGCGGGATTGGTTTGAAGATAAGGGAATACGCAACGTTGAGGAATTTGATTGGTGGGAAGGGACAACATTTCTCGGATTGAAAATTATCTGTACGCCGGCGCAGCATTTTTCCGGACGCTGGGTGAATGATCGCAATCAAACATTGTGGTGTTCGTGGACGGTACTGGGAAAAAAGAAATTATTTTTTGCCGGCGATTCGGGCTACGGTTCGCATTTCAAAAACATCGGCAATAAGTTCGGACCGTTTGATCTTGCGCTTGTTCCAATCGGCGCCTACGAACCGCGAAAATTGATGAAGCCTGTGCATATGAATCCCGCAGATGCGGTGCAGGCAAACGAAGACCTTGAAGGGAAAAAGATGCTTTCCATTCATTGGGGAACATTTTTAATGACGGATGAACCGATGGATGAGCCGCCGAAAAAATTAGCTGAAGCAGTAACGCAAAAAAATCTTTCACCGGAAAATTACTGGGCTTTCAAGCTCGGCGAAGTGCGGGAATGGTAAAGGAACGGTTATTCTTTCATGGTAGTGATGGTAATTCTTGTTTCCGCCTGCATCGTGTTCGGTTTTACCTGCTTCATGCCGCGGGTTTTCACCACAAATTTTTGTAAATCTTCCGCAAGATAATCATACCCGTCAATAGATTTTGTCGCCACCGGTTCGAACTTTTCCGTGCGGGCAAAAATTTGCAGCACTTCGCTGCCGAACGGAGGCGAGCATTCAAATTCCGTTGGAATTTGATAGGCAAGATTGACTTTCGATTGATCGATAAAATATTCATTCAGTAAAAGAATGCGCGAGCCGTCTGCCATGTGATAGATAAAACGGAGATAGCAGGGCATATTCACGCGCACCGTTACCGTCATCCGCTCATTTTCGGTAAAAAGATTTCCCTGCGTCTGTTTGTTTGTCCATGCTTCCAGCGAAAGCCCGCCGCCGGCAGATTCTCCCTGCGCAAATATTTTCTGATCGAGCAGCGCCGACTGAATGTTTTCCGGTTTTAAATTTTTTCCCGTGGAAGCAATCACTTTTGCATCAACAGATGCTTCGGCGCTCGCAAGAATTTTTCCTTCGTTAACAGTGCGAACAGTAACGATAAATTTTATTTTTTCCGGCTGTTCCCAGTACGAACCGGTAAGAATCATCGGCGCATTAGCTTGCACAACACTCCATTGCGTTGCTTCGCCTATTTTTTGTTCCAGCACCTGATTGAAGTAGCGGGAAAACGAACTTCCCATTTTTGTATCTTGAAAAAAAAGAGGCGTTACAAAAATTGCCGGCGCTGCTTGATTTTTTCTTTCTACTTGTTCTTTTAATTGAAACGCAAGGTACCACGCCAGATCATCAATTGAAGTAATCGGTTTCTGCGTCAGCTTGCTGATAGCTTCCCGAATGGATGCTGTAGTTATTTCATTGGCGGCAGCGGATGTTTCTAATTCCGTCAGTGTGTTGGAAAGTTTAACAAAGGCAAAAATTGTCTGTGCTTCTTCCAGCCGGCGCACAACAGGCATACAGGAAAGATATTCGTTTAATGCCGGCGTTGCTTTGTTTTGAGTTTCTAATGACTTGGCAATTTTTAGTTTTGATTCAAGTTCGTTTTTTAGCGAATTAATTTTTTGCTGATAGGTTGATTGCAGTGCCTCTCTTTTTACATAGACAAACGCATAAGCAATGTTATTATTGTAATAGCGTTCGCTTCCTAATCCCTGAATATCAAGATTGGAGGCGGACTGCACCGCGCTGTTGAAGAAAGAAGAATATTTGTCGCCGGCTTCTTCCGTTTTTGCGGTGGTAACGGAGGTAATGGAAATGCTGATTTTTTCAATGAGATTCTTCCGGGCATTTTCCAAAGCGGATTGTTCCGCTTGTTCTTTGGAAATGCCGCTTCCGGCAGAAGCGGCGCCGTAGCCGGTAAGAAACTGCGTTTCGGGAAAGGCGGGGCTTTTTCCGCTGCGAGAAACCCATTCCGGCTCTTCCGCAGAAGCAGAAAGAAAAGAAATAAAAAGTGCCGAGCAAAGAAAAAGATAGTTCATCATTGTGGCTGTAATGTAATAAAAAATATTGTTACAGAAAAAGAGAGACTTGTTGTAATTTTTTTCGGCGGTTAGTTCAGTTTTTCTCTTCGTGCATTCCGAAACAGGAGATACACAATTCCAAATCCGATAACCATGGGAAAATAGATGACCAAAATTCCCCAACTGATTTTAAAACTGCCGTCTTTCGGATTGTAGGTAAAACAGGTAACCCAACTGTTGTTCGTTTCTTTATAAAAAGGAATATAATCGTTTTTTATTTCGCGATACATCTGCCAAAATTCATTAGAGGTGATATCGTATTTTTTTAGAATACGGAC
>JACFMZ010000003.1:0-4884 GCA_019455105.1 Bacteroidota bacterium
ATACTGCACTTATAAAAAATCAGTTTTATATTGTGAATAATTACCGACCCAAAACCAAATAATAGTATCATCTTCTTGAATTCCAACGGCACGATACCGCGTATCAATGCGCATTGAATAATACTCTTCCACATTCATCAGGCGCAGCAGCGGATGGTTCGGATATTGTTTTATAACTTCAAAATTATTATCCACACACTTTTGAATCTTCAACGGCAGCCGTGCATATTCTTTTTGAAATGTTTCAACCGCTGCATGATTCATACTGGTGTAGATTTTCCTTCATTGAAATCTTTCTTTGCCGAAGCCGCTTTTGCCGCCAGCTTTTTTTCTTTAATATTTTTATCAAATTCCTGATCCCACATATCTCCTTCAAATTCATCAAACCATTCACGTAGACGGACAATTTCCTGTTTATCTAATGAATGAATCATCATTTGAATTTCATCCAGCTTGCTCATTCTGTTTTTCTCATTTCGTTACTGAAGGATACAGTATGATAAAAATATTTCCGGTAACCATTCGTTTCAGTTTCACACACTGCGGTTATTTAAACGCACCAATACCGGTAATATCTTCACCGATAATCAGCGTGTGCATTTCGTGAGTTCCTTCGTAGGTTTTTACGGATTCAAGATTTGCTGCATGGCGCATAACGGGATATTCATCCAGAATTCCGTTGGCTCCGAGAATTTCGCGGGACATGCGGGCAATTTCCAGCGCATGATAAACATTATTTCGTTTCGCCATAGAAATTTGCGTAAACTTTGCTTTGTCTTGGTCTTTCAATCTGCCGAGCTGCAAAACAAGCAATTGTGCTTTGGTTATTTCAGATACCATGTGCACTAATTTTTCCTGTGTCATTTGAAACGCTGCGATCGGTTTATCAAATTGAATGCGCGACTTGGCATATTCTAATGCTGAATCATAACACGCCATAGCCGAGCCGATAACTCCCCAGGCAATTCCGTAGCGGGCTTGATTTAAACACATCAACGGAGATTTCAGTCCGCCGGAATTCGGCAGAATATTTTTTTCGGGAATGACACAATCTTGAAAAACTAATTCCGAAGTAACTGAAGCGCGTAAAGAATGTTTTCCATGCATTTCCGGCGCTTCAAAACCTTTCGTTCCTTTTTCAACTAAAAATCCTTTTACAACACCATCTAACTTTGCCCAAACAACGGCAACATCAGCAATCGTTCCGTTGGTAATCCACATTTTTGCGCCGTTTAATTTATAGCCGCCGTCAACTTTTTCTGCGCGGGTAATCATTCCGCCGGGATTTGAACCGAAGTCCGGTTCCGTTAAACCGAAGCAGCCGATCTTTTCTCCTTTGGCTAATTTGGGAAGCCAATACTCTTTTTGTTCTTCGCTGCCGAAAGTAAAAATAGGATACATTACCAGCGCGCTTTGCACGGAAGCAAAACTGCGAATGCCGCTGTCGCCTCTTTCCAATTCCTGCATAATAAATCCGTAGGCAACATTATTCATTTCCGCACAGCCGTATTTTTCCGGAAGCGTGGGTCCAAAAAATCCGAGTTCTCCCATTTTCGGAATGAGATCTTTGGGAAATTTTCCTTCGCGATTATGTTTTTCGATAATCGGAATAACATTATCATCCACAAATTCGCGTACCGTACTGCGAACGAGTAGTTCTTCTTCGGATAAAAGTGAATCAATATTGTAGTAATCTACCCCTTGAAATTTTGCCATAGAATTTACCTTTGAAGTATTAAGTTATGCGAGGATATATTGAGTTGCTTGTAAATTTAGCAAAAAATGGAGTGAGTTGCAATGAAGGAAAAACAGAGTTACGAACGATTTAGCGAGACAATAATGAGAATGAGAGAAATAAAAAAGCCGAATATGATGGACCCCACCGTGCATCATATTCGGGCTGTGATGAGAGAGTAAGTCGCTCTCAAAATAATTTTATTTTAACGCTGTTTTTTCATTTGAAGCAAGCAGAAGCGATTCGCAGAATTTTGAAACTTTTTCGCTGCCGTCATAAAAAGATGCATCTTCAACAGCTTTTCGCGCTTTACTGTCGCCGATAGTAATAAGCGCCAGCGCTGCCGCCATTCTCACCTGTTCAACTTTATCATTTTCTAAGATGCGGATTAACGGTTCAACGCCGCCTTTAAGATTATACTGAGCCAAAAATCCTGCAGCACTTTGGCGAACGCCGGCATTATCAATAAGCAGCGAAAAGATATAATTCTTTTCTGCCTGATTCCAATTAATTTCCCCGCGATTCACATCTTTAACAGCTGGCTCCGATGCAAAGAGCGATACTGCTGATATTGCTATTGCAAGACTCACCATTACGATTGTTTTCATAACCCCTCCACTGAACGATTGTTTTTAGAGAATTCTACCGCTTCGCTTAATGAGTATTCGTAGAGAGGAAAAAAAAGTTACACTGTTTTGAAAAATAATTTAAAAAAAGAACGATTATTCTTCCGGTGTGGTTATGTTATAGCGTTTAATTTTTAGGTAGAGAGTTTTCTGGGTAATGCCGAGCGCTTCGGAAGTTTTGGTGCGGTTAAATTTAAATTTTTTCAGGGCATGTTCAATGTGAACTTTTTCAAGTTCTTCGAGCGTGAGAATTTCAGAAGATTTTGAAAATGGGATAACGGATTGTTCGGTAATGCGGGAAGGCATCAGTAAAAAATCTTGAGCCGTAATTTCATCCTGCTGCGAAAGAATAATGGCTCCCTCAATAGCATGTTCCAACTCGCGGATATTTCCGGGCCAATCGTACTGCATTAAAATATGGAGAACATCATTAGAAATTCTTTTCTGGTTTTTTGTTTTTTGTTTTCGTAAAAGGAAATGTTCAACCAACGGAGGAATATCTTCTCTTCGTTCTTTCAACGGCGGAATGTGAATGGTAACAACATTTAAGCGATAGAGCAGATCTTCTCGAAATTTTCCGGCTTTTACTTCTTCATTCAAATCTTTATTGGTAGCGGAAATAATTCGAAGATCGGCGTGCATTGCCGTTGTTCCCCCGACGCGGCGAAATTCTCCGGTTTCAAGAAATCGAAGCAGCTTAGGCTGAATACTTGAGCTGATATCGCCGATTTCATCTAAAAAAAGAGTGCCGGAATTCGCCACTTCAACCAATCCCTGTTTCATTTGATAGGCATTGGTAAACGCCCCTTTTTCGTGCCCGAATAATTCGCTTTCCAGCAGGGCATCCGGAATTGAAGCACAATTGACAACAACAAACGGAGCTTCTTTACGCATGCTCTCGGTATGAATTAAATTTGCAATTAATTCTTTTCCACTTCCGCTGGGACCGGTAATATGAACAATCGTATCGCTTCCGGCAACTTTTCTGGCGGTGGCAAGAACTTGTTTCATGGCATTGCTGTGCGCAATAATTTCTTTTCCGCCTCCCTTTCGTGATAATTCATATTTCATCAATTCATTATCAACGGTCAGGCGGTGGTGATCGACGGCGCGTTTTACGGTAGCAAGAAGTTCATCTCTGTTGTACGGTTTACCGACAAAATCATATGCCCCGAGTTTCGTCGCTTCAATAGCAGTTTTTACATCGGCATAATTGGAAAGCATAATGACGGCAATGGAAGGGAAATGATCTCGTATAAATTTTAAAACTTCAATCCCGCTCACGCGCGGCATTTTTACATCAAGCAGCACAGCATCAAACGGATGCGATTGAAGGAGATTCATTGCATCAATACCGTTGCCGACTGTTGTTATGGTATAAATTTTTTCTTCGGAAAGTTCTTCTTTTAAAAGAAAGCAGACGCTGGGTTCATCATCAACTACAAGAATGGAATGTTTCCGCACCATACGCGTTGAAAACCAAAAGAAATGATAGAGAGATTTGAAAAAGCTTTATTCAGTTGAGAGTACGCGTTCGATTGTTGTAAGAAGATCGACAAGATCGTACGGTTTGCTGACAAAATCTTCAGCACCGAGTTTCTTTGATTCAATAGCATTCTTTAAATCGGCAAAACCGGTAAGCATAATCACTTTTGTCTGCGGATATTTTTCTTTAATAAATCGTAACACTTCAAAACCATCTACGCGAGGCATTTTAATATCAAGCAGCACTAAATCAAATGATTTTTGTTGTAAAATGGTAATCGCTTCATCCCCGTCAGCCGCTGAAACTACAGAATAACCTTCCCCTTGTAATTCGCTGCTGAGGACATTTCGTAACGCATCTTCATCGTCAACTACTAAAATATTAAATGGCTGTGCCATATAATGTCCTTTTGTTATGGTATTGCTGTTTTGTAGATAGGCGTAAGAATAATAGGCATATACAGCAAAAAAATCAACTATTAATTTATGTTTTCTTGTTTCTTCATTTTCTTTGTACATTTTCTCAACAACGTTCTTCACAGAAGCGACAGGTGAGTTCTTGCTCATTCTGCAATCTTATCGTATCTTTACCCCAATGACTTATCGCTCGTACGCCAAAATTAATCTCGGACTGCGCATTATTAATAAACGACAGGACGGATATCATAATCTTGAAACAATCTTTTATAAAATCGGCTTGTTTGATGAAGTAACGATAGAACCGACAGACGGAGAAATTGTTATTACCTCGCCGCACAAAGATGTTCCTCTTAACGATTCCAACCTTTGCTGGAAAGCGGTTCGCTTATTGCAAAATGAGTTGAAAACAATGCAGGGAGCGTCAATTCACCTTAAAAAAAATATCCCTATAGGCGCTGGTCTCGGCGGAGGAAGCAGCAATGCCACCATTATTGTAAAATATCTTCCGGTGCTTTGGAATCAAACATTCTCTTTAGAACAACAAACTGCACTTGCTTTACGGCTCGGCTCCGACGTTCCGTTCTTTCTTATGAAATCGAACTCGTATGCGGAAGGACG
>JACFMZ010000003.1:4894-67926 GCA_019455105.1 Bacteroidota bacterium
AAATTGACGGAGATAAATTTTCCTCTTCCCTATTGGATAGTTGTTGTTAATCCGAATATTCATGTTTCAACACCGTGGGCTTATATGTCTCTTGCCGAAGCACGCGGCGGAAATTTTCCTGTTCGTGCTTCGTTATTAGAAGACTTTCGCCGGCGTGATCTTTCAAAAATTTTAACAAACGATTTTGAACCGGTTGTGTTCGAACATTATCCCGTGACAGCACAATTAAAACAGGAGCTGCTTACTCTCGGCGCTGCCTATGCCTTAATGTCCGGCAGCGGTTCATCGGTTTTCGGACTTTTTGAAACACAGGAAAAAGCACAACGGGCGGCAGAAAATTTTGCTGCCTCATTTTTTGTACATATCACCGAACCAAATTTTCTTCCCGAAGAATGAACCGTTTTTCTCTCATAGCGATATTTCTATTTCCTCTTTTTATATTTGCCAATGAAAAAGAACCGTCCCATTTTGATACGACAAAATTTTCTGCGCAGGATTCAGTCCATCATTCAGCGATTAATTTTTCGGACAGCATAACAATCGGCGCCGGCGATTCACTTTCTTATGCTAAAAATGATTCGTTGAACATTCCACAGAGAGATTCGCTGTTAAAAATAATCCCTATTCCACACATCGGTTCAATTCTCGGCAGCAACACTTCTGCCTGCACTATTGCCGATTCACAAATTTTATGGATTGATAACCGCACACTGTCCGATATTTTATGGAAAGTTCCGCATGTTTATATTTTCGATTTGTTCACCCAGGGACAAAATAATAATATTACCTTCGGCGGATTAGATAACCGCTATGTGCGTATTTTAATTGACGGACGAAGCGAAGAAGATCCGATCACCGGCATCCAAAATATCTGGACGATTTCTCCCGATGAAATTGAACGCATTGAAATTATTTCCGGACCGGAAGCCGCATTTTATGCGCAGAACGGAAATGCTTCCGTTATTAATATCATTACCAAAAATTATTATACCAATAAACCGTACACGCGATTACGATACACGCAGGGCGTTGACAGCTATACCCAGACCGATGCGCTGTTTACCCAAAATATTATCCGCGGCGGTAACCTGACAATCGGGCTTTCCCATGCGGGGTATGGTTCCAATAAACTCTATGACAGTTACCGCGGACGTTATCCAAATTCATATAATGACGGATGGAATATCCGGACAAAGTTCCGTTACAACATCATGAACAATTTAAATATTTCTCTATCGTACCATTATAATAAAGCCACAACAAATTTAAATGGAGGAGTAAATATTCTTAAAACATCCAGCGCCGATGTTTTTAATGATTTAAATGCGGTGGTATATAATTATGAATCGTACGAAAAAGTCACCAATCATCATCTCGATCTCACCATTGCGGTGCATCCTTTCGGAGATACGACAGAAACCGCAACGTTGACCGGCTATGCTTCAAATTTTCTCCGCGAGTACCGCGATGAAGAAAATCGTTACGGCATGTCTCCTTTCGGATTAAACGGAATTTTCAAAAAAATAAATTATGACAGCGAAGTGCGCGGCACAAAATTTCAATTTATTTCCAACAATTCTTTTAACACCGTTACGGCTTTTGCACAATACGAAGAAACCCCGTACGGTCTTGCGGTTGGAGGAAAGAAAACACAAACTCCGCTGCTCGGACTAAAGGATGATGTTACCTTCAGAGATATTCTCTCTCTTTCTTTGTTTATCAATTCGGCAGGGAATACTTTTGATAAAAATTTCGGCGGTTCGGCAAAAATATTTATCACCGATAATTTTTCCGTGAACGGCGGAATGTCAAAATCTGTTTATACTCCGTTTATTATTTCTTCTTTTATGCCTTCAGGCAGCGGCGCCGCCGTTCCTATAAACAAAAGTAATTTCACTTCTCTTCAAGCCGGCGCCGGATTTGAAACTCCTTTCCTTTCAATGCACGTTTCTGCTTTACAACAAAAAATTGAGCATCCGTTTGTTTTGGATACTTCTGCGGCAATAAATCTTTCTTATTATTCTCCCGCACAATATACTTATAACAGCATCTCAGCAGACGTTCATGCCGTGATAGGCAGTTTTCATTTTGAGGGTTTAGGAAATTTTCTTCTGCAGCCGGATATTATTCGGAAAAATTTAAAGATGACATTGCTGCCTCGGCTGTCTCTGAACGGTTCCGTGTACTATGAAGGAATTCTTGTTAAAGGAAATTTACATTTGAAAACAGGATTTCGCGGAAGATTTATTTCCGAGCAGGACGGTCTTCGACCGTTTGATGAATACGGCGTGTGGATTCCGTATGGAATTACTTCATACGGGCCGAGCAGTACGGTGGATTTTTTTGCAACGGGAAAAATCGGCAACGCCTATATTCATCTCATTGCGGAAAATATTACCAATTCGCAGTATATGCTTGCGCCGATATATCCGGCGAACGATACAAATATCCGTTTCGGTATTTCGTGGGAATTTTTTGATTAAGAAAAATTATTGAATAAGCCCGCTGATAGTGACGAACGTAAATCCTCTTTTTCGAAGTCGTGAAATCATTTCCGGCAGTGCTTCCGCTGTATGCCAGCCTCTTTTATTCACATGCATCACTATAATAGAGCCGTTTTTTGCACAGGCAGAAACATAGTCAATTAATTTTTTTGCCGTCGCATTTTTATCCGGATCGCCGGAAGGCAAATCATACTCCACGGAAGTTAACCCTAATGTTGCAACCGTAGAGAGCATTGAAGAATCATACTCGCCGTACGGCGCGCGAAAATATAACGGCTGTTTTTTCGTCAGCGTAAAAATAATATCTTGTGTTTTTTTTAATTCGGCAGTAAAAGCTTCCGGCGTAAGTTTTGTGCAGTGAGGATGAAGATAAGAATGACTGGCAATTTCAAAAAAATCATGTGAGGCAAGAAACTTTGTTTCGTTCGGGTGGTCAAGCGCCCATCTTCCACATAAAAAAAACGTTGCCGGAATTTTTTCCTTTACTAAAATATCCACCACGGCAGAATCGTATTTGCTTTTCCTGTTTGTTGCGCAGGCATCAAAGGTCAATGCAAGGCGTTTTTCTTTTCGGGAGCCGTGCATAATAATTTTCGGCTGTGTTGCAGAAAGTTTCGGCGCACTGATAATAGAAAACGGCTCGGATAAAACCGGTTTGGCTTCTTCCGTGTGGTTCGGCAAAATTAACAAATAGAGAATAAAAAGAAAATTCATTTTCTTCTTTTAGCTATTGAATTACAATGTATCTCCGCGCAGCTGGCGAATTCTCTTTCGGGCAGATTCCGCATAGAGCGAGAGAGGATATTTTTCAAGCAGTAATTCATATTGTTGTATTGCCTGCGCTTTATCATTCAAATAGAATTGGTACAGCTCGGCAATTTTAAATTGTGTCTTTTCAATTTCGATGCTTTTAGGATAATCGCTGAGAATTTTTTTGTAGGCAGTTAATGCATCGCTGAACCGCTTCAGCACAATGGAGTAATCGGCAATCTTTATCAAGGCATCATCGCAGAGCGGCGCATCGGCAAAGGCGCTAATCGTAGAGGTGAGAAGCACAATTGCTTCGGAGAGTTTTAATTGGCGCGCCAGCAATTCTGCGTGCGCATAATTTCGCAGAGCCTCGGGAAATGTTGTTTTATTTTCGTTGATAAAATTTTGCAGCAACAGCGCATCGTTTGTTTCATCAGCTTTCAGGTTTTCCGTTATCTTTCCGAACAGAACATTGGCGCTGTCAAATCTTCCCTGAAAATATTGAATTTCTGCAAGCCGGAACTCCCCTGTTGTTTTTTGTTCCGGAGTTGAAAATTGTGAAACGGATAATTCATAATATTTTTTTTCGGCAGAAGAAAATTCTCCTTTCATTTCATACAAATCTCCAACCGTTGAAAGCACCTGCGGAATCATCGGTCCCACTCTGACAACGGTAACAACCGAATCAAACATTTGCAGCGCTCCGTCAAGATCGAACAATTGTTTATATCGAATCCAGCCAATGCGATACAGGGCATTGGCGGCAATTGAAGTGTAGGGATATTCTTTCACAATGCTTTCATACAACAGTACAGCTGCATTAAAAGTCGGCTGCGTTTCTAACAACGAAGAATTTTCTCTCTGCTGATGCCGCGTAATGGAATCCGCCGGTAGACTTAATTCTTCTACACACCGGGCGTAGCCGTATTTTGCCGAAGACGCAAACGGCATTTTTGGCCCTAATTGCAACGCAAGAGTGTATGCCGAAGCGGCAACCGTGTAACTATTTTCCCGAAAGGCGCGCTCCGCAAAAGAAAATATTTCCGTGCCGTTGGTGTGAATTTTTTCTTCCAATGTTTTAGAAACAGCAAACGCATCGGCATAATTTGCATCTTCCATATACGACCATTGAAGCAGTCTAAGAATGCCGACATCATTTCCATTCTTTTTATTTTCTTCCTGAAGAACATGTTGAATGGCAGAAAGCCCGTCTTTCTTTGAAGCAAACTGTGCAAGGCGGGACTGCACAAAATCCATTTGCTGCGGATTCTGTTTGAGCAGCAAGAGATATTCCTTCGCCGCATTTTGATAATCCATCATAAAGGTATAATAATATCCCAGTTCGCCGGCAAACAAAAACGGGTCGCCGATTTTTTTTCTGCCGGAAAGATACGTTGCAATGGCTTTATCAAATAACCGCTGATTGACCTGCTCGCCTGCCACAGCACGATACAACATCTGGTTTCCTATACCGGAAAGAAGAACGGCGTTCCAAACAGAATCAGCTTTCGTTTCACTGCCGGACATATAATAGATTCCGCCTAAACTTGCCTGCAAAGTAAAATCAAACGGCATTATCGTTAACCGAGAACGTGTAAGAGCAATTGCATTATCATATTGTTTTAACTGCAGATAACAGCGGCGAAGACCGTCAAAATACGAATAGTTCAGTGTATCATTTTGATACAACGAATGATAAAGATCAGCAGCGCGCTCAAACTCACTGCTCTGCTCAAAAGACTGGGCAAGACGAAGCAGATTTTGCGCATCTTGAGATTGAGCAAAAACCGATACTAAAAAAAAAGTAAGAACTATCAGTTTTTTCATAAAAAGAATATACTTCTTTTGAATATAATGACCAACATATCTTTACATTGCTTCACACGCCCTATTTCTCTATTTTGTTAAAGTAAATCTCTCGCAGAGACGCAAAGTCGCATAATAAATTATTTAATTTTTAAGTCTCCGCGTCTTTGCGTGAGAAAAACCATTAAATTTTACAGCAAAACGTGAAAAAATTAGCTATTCTCGGCTCCACCGGCTCTATTGGAAAACAGACATTAGAAGTTATTGAAAATTTCCCGAAAGAATTTCAAGCAACCTATCTTTCCGCCAATAATAATATTGATCTTCTGAAACAACAGATTCAGAAATTTCGTCCGAAAGCTGTCGTAATATTAGACGAACAATGTGCAAAATCGTTAACAAAAGAATTCGGCGGAACAACAAAAATTTTAAGCGGCGAGCAGGCGCTGCAGGAAATTGTTCAACAGGATGATGTGGATATTGTGGTCAGCTCGCTTGTCGGGTTTGCCGGTTTAAAGCCGACCATAAAAGCCATTGAAGCAAAGAAAAAAATTGCTCTTGCGAACAAAGAAACCCTGGTGGTCGCCGGAGAAATTATGATTCCGCTTGCCGAAAAACATAATATTGAACTGCTTCCGGTGGACAGCGAACACTCGGCAATTTTTCAATGTTTGGTCGGCGAGCTTCCGAATAAAATTGAAAAAATTATCCTTACCGCATCAGGCGGTCCGTTTCGCAATCATTCGCTGAAAGAATTGGAAACCGTTACCATTGCCGACGCGCTCAATCATCCGAACTGGAAGATGGGAAATAAAATTACGATTGATTCGGCAACGCTGATGAATAAAGGATTGGAAGTGATTGAAGCGCATTGGCTCTTCGGCGTTCGGGCAGAAAAAATTGACGTCGTCGTTCATCCGCAGTCCATTATTCACTCCATGGTAGAATTTGTGGACGGCTCTATTAAAGCGCAGCTCGGCGCTCCGGATATGAAAATTCCCATTCAGTATGCGCTGACTTATCCTTCGCGCGCACAGGCACAATGGCCGCGGGTTAATTTTTCAAAACTGAAAGAAATGACATTTTTTGAACCGGATACGAAACGCTTCCCCTGTTTGGAACTGGCGTATTCAGCACTACGCTCCGGCGGAACGATTCCTGCCGTTATGAATGCAGCGAACGAAATTGCCGTTGCAAATTTTTTAACCGGAAAAATTACGTTTAATGATATTCCGCGAATTATCCGGAACGTGATGGAACAGCACTCATCAGAAAAGCAGCCGACACTCGATGCTATTTTTGATGCGGATACGTGGGCGAGGAGAAAAGCACTGGAATATATTTAAAGAAGTCAAATTATTATTCCGGCTTGCACTGTTTTAATTTTTAGACGTTTCAAGACTTTGCTATTAGAAGAAGAAATCTGCCGCTTCTTATCTTCCAACCTGTCGAACTTACCAAATCCGGTTTACGATGCTTTGAGCTGACGCATCTTATCCAACCGCAGTTTATCTTTTGATGAAATATGTCCGATAACGACACCGACAATTTTAAACTGTTCATCATTCTTGCTGATGATAATCGGTTTGTATTTTTTATTTGCCGGAATAAGCGTAATAATATTTCCTTCCTGCTTAAACCATTTTAATGTCGGCTCTCCTTCAACAAGAGCAACCACCATTCTGTTTCTTCTCACCGTTTCATTCGGATCGACAAAAACTAAATCGCCGGTAGAAAGTCCGGCATCAATCATACTGTCTCCTTTTACATACAATCCGAAAATTCCGTCGCTGTTCGAGAGATAATTTTGCAGTTCAAACGAGTCAACAATATTTTCCTGTGACATGAACGGATGTCCGGCGGGTACCGTGCCGTAAATCGGAATGCCGATTGTCGGAGGCTGCAACAGTTCAATTCCGCGGGCGATATTCGGCGTATAACGTATAACATTTTTTCTTGCCAATGCGAGAACATGATCGCGTGCACCGTTGGTTGACATAGCAAGAAGCTCGCTGAGTTCAGCAAAGGTGGGGGGAAGATTATTTTCCTGAATATATTGAGTAATAACTTTCAGCACTTTGTGCTGGGTCTTGGTCAATTCCGTTTTTGCCATTGGTTTCTCCTGCAATACATTGTTTTACCTAACGAATTTCTACTTCACAAATATACAGTATTGCAATGCGGCTGTCAAGCTAATTTTCTTTCAGCGGCTCCATACATTCTCTGCCTTGGTTTTTTTGAATTGCTGACATACGGCGAGACGCGATAAGCTTTCATTTTTTCTGAGGGAAACGGAACGAGAAGTTTTTTCAGAGCATCCGTGTCATTATAGCTCGGGTCGAGCCATTCTTCATAATTTTTTTTATGAAGAATAACCGGCATACGGTTGTGAATTTCGGACATCAGTTCATTCGGCGTTGTGGTAATAATTGAAAAACTGGGTTTTTCTTTTTCTGCCTCATTGTTTTTCCAGACTGAATAGACGCCGGCGAAAAAGAATGGCTGTTCATCGCGCCTGCGAATGCACATAGGATGTTTTTCTTTTTCGGAAATTTTTTTCCATTCGTAAAATCCATCGGCAGGAATAAGACAGCGGCGTGCTTTAAAATATTTTCCAAAGAGTTTACTTTCAGCAATTCCTTCTGCCCGTGCATTAAACGACGCGAATTTCATATCAGGATTTCCATCTTTCGACCAATGCGGAATCAACCACCACACCGCTTCAAGCGGCTGAGGTTCGTTTTTTTCTCTCTGCACCACAATGGGAAGTTTTTGTGTGGGCGCGGCGTTGTAGCGCGGAATTTCCAGATACGGAATTTGCTGTTCGTGTAATGTTTTTAACAATTCAGTGGTGGCAAATATTTTTTGCCCGCTGATGATTATATAGCGTCCGCACATTTGAAATTCCTTTTTATTAAACGTAAAAAAGAGAAATGAGTTATGCAAATTGCCGGTGATAAATAGCATACTGTTAAAATTTCAAAAATAGTACGGAAGGGAAGAATGATACTGCGGTGTAACATTAGGAAAGAGAACAGCCGATCTATCGATAATTATTACGAACTATTATTGAGTACCAGATACTGTGTTTAATAATAATCCCTTTACTATTCATAAATATAGATACTGGCAACAATTGGGTCGAACTGGTGGTGGGAAATAATTCGTTCAATATGATGCAAGCTCATTACCGTATCTTTTGTAAGAAGTTTTGTTCCGCTGCCGGTGCTTAAATCGGCGGCAAGTTTCATTCCCGGAATAAGATCGTTAACACCAACGGCTCTCTTTCCGATAAGCCAATCTTTTTCTTCGACAACCAGAAAAAATTCTTCCACCAGCTGAGTGATAACAGGATCCAGTATAGAACCTCGAACTTTTTTTAATGCATTTAAGAGAGAATCTTTTGTTTGAAATTTATCGCTGTTATGCTCAATAAAGTTTATTGCCCGCAGCACTCGAGCGCCGACAGGAATTTCTTCTCCCATTAATTTATCCGGATACCCCGAACCATCGAAGTTTTCCATCTGGTGGCGGATTAAAACAGTAACATCGTGAAGTTTGGGTATTTTTGACAACAGTGATTCGCCGGCAAGCGGATATTGCATTCGCTCCTGCGGTTCATGGAAAGCTTTTTTCTCTTCCGGCTGCGCATCAAAGATTGCAATTTTTCCGATTTCGTGCAGCGCCGCCGCACTGGTGAGAAGCTGCTGTTCTTCAGGGGCGAGCGACAATTTTTTTCCAACCCAGTCAATAATTTTCTGCGCTTGTTCGGCACGTTTTACCGCACCCGGCACGTGAATGCCGATAAGAAGCGTGAGAAGATTTAAAACTCCGCTGTAACTTTCTTCAAGAATAATATTTGTTTCTGCCAGTTTCTTTTTTTCTGCTTTAAGGTCTTCTTGTAATTTTACCGTACGAAAACTTGCCCGCACGCGGGATAACAGCTCTTCCGGAAAAATAGGTTTTGAAATAAATTCATCTGCGCCGCTGTCTAATCCTTTAACTTTGTCATCAACACCGGTAGCAGCGGTCAAAAGAATAAACATTCCTTCGCGAAGAATCGGGTGTTCTTTAATTTTTTTACAGAGTTGAATGCCGTCAAGTCCCGGCATATAATAATCGGAAATAATTATTTGCGGCGATTGTAATTCCGCCAGGCGCAGAGCATCAGTTCCGCTTTGCGACGTGATAACCGAATAATTTTTATCTCCGTGTAATATTTGCGCAATCAACAAGAGCTGTGTTGCGTCGTCATCTACCACTAAGATTGTGCACTTTTTATTGTTGTCCGTCATATTTCACCAGAATGCTGATTCTGCGATTTGTGAGATCAAAAGGATCTGCCGTGTTTCTTAACCGCGTATCGGCGTATCCTCGAATTTCATCTAATTGTTTGTTGTGTAATCCATTTGTCATTAAAATACGCCGCGCACTGTTGGCGCGGTCGGCGCTGAGTTCAAAGTTTGTATATCCCGCAGTATTGGAATACGGGCGCGCATCGGTGTGTCCTTCAATGACGACATGATTTTTTATATTGCCGAGATTTTCCGCAATAGCTTTAAGAATATCAACCGCTTCCGGTTTTAGGTTTGCCGTACCGACATCAAAAAAGAATGCCTGAGACGATTCAACAAGTTCTATTCTCATTCCCTCTTTTGTAAATTCAATTTTAATCTGCTTGGAGAGATCTTTTAAATTGGGAATGCGGGAAACATCATCGAGAATTTTCTTTGCAACATCCTGCATTGCTTTTTCCTGGCGTTTCAGCATTTCATCGCTTATGCGTTCGCCAAGTTCTATTTCTTGTTTCTCAAACGCTCCGCCTCCTTTGGTATTTTCAAAAAATGCGCCGGGGTCTTTAAAATAATTTGCAATATATTCTTTTACTTGTTTACTTTGACCGACGATCCACAGCACAATAAATAATGCCATCATTGCCGTTACAAAATCGGCATACGCCACCTTCCAGGCGCCGCCATGATGGCCTCCGTGATGTTTTTTTACTTTCTTAACAATTCTAATAGGTGTTTCTTTAATCTGCTGCTTCATAATTTACTTTGCCGCCTTTAAAGTTTTCACCGCATCTTCTAATTCACGGAACGTCGGTCTGAAATCGTTAAAAATAACTCTTCGTGCAAATTCAACAACAATCATGGGGGCATTGCCTTTTGCGTAAGAAAGAACGCCGACTTTAATGCATTCGAGATACCGCATTTCCGACTGATGGGTAATTTCCAAATTAGTTGTCAAAGGACCGATAAATCCGTAGGACATTAACACGCCGAGAAATGTTCCGACTAAAGCGGCGGCAACTTTCATTCCGACTTCTTCCGGCGGACCGTCAATTGCCTGCATGGTGATAATAATTCCCAATACGGCGGCAACAATTCCAAGACCCGGAAGCGCATCTCCCATTTTCTGTAAAATGCCGGGAGCTTGGGAACCTTCAATTAATGTTGTCTCTGCATCGGCATCCAAAATTGCTTCCAAATCATGAGCCGGAACTCCGCCGCTGAGAAGAATTTTTAAAGTATCGGTTAAATAATACAGTGCATGGTGATTTTTTAGCAGAAACGGATTTTTCGAAAAAATTGTACTGCTTTCCGGTTTTTCAATATGCTGTTCAATGTTCATTAAACCATCGCGGGTGGCAATGTTAAAAAGTTCAAACATTGTCTTCAGTAAATTAAGATATTCTTCTTTTGTGTACGGGTCCCCTTTGAGCAGCGACATTAAGTTGCCGGCAAGGTGTTTTAAAATTCGAGGCGGCGCGCTGACAAGCATTGAGCCGATAGCGGCTCCGCCGATAATTAAGAATTCATTTACCTGAACCAACACTGCCAGCGGTCCTTCGTGCATAACAAATCCGCCGAGAACACACGCAATAACGACAACAATTCCGATAATGACAAACATTGTTTAATCCTTTTTTCGTTACCGTGAAGGTTGTTTTGTTTTTGATTGTTGTTTTAAGAATTTGATAGTCGATGATAACACTTCTTTTGAAGTCTGTGCCGCTTCTTTATTTTGCTGCTGAATTTGTTCATACACTTCTGCTCGAAATATTTTAATTTCTTTCGGAGCTTCAATGCCAAGGCGTACCTGCCCGTCTTGCACACCGAGTACTTTAATAGAAATAGTATCGCCGATTTTTATTACTTCTTCAATTTTTCTGCTGAGAATAAGCATGGCTACCCCGCTAATGAGTCTGTTAATAAGAGAAGCGGGGTTCGTACATCCAACGCCTCATCATCAAGAATAATTTGTTTTCCCGTTCGATCTTCGTTATTGATAAGCAGCGGACTTTTCAAATTAACCGTTGAGGTCTCAATATGTTCGTTAATAGAAGCAACGACAAAGAGCGTAACATCTTTTCCTTGAACATATTGTTCGTTGAACTGCGCGTGTACCATTGAAGGTTCAATCAGCGGAAAACTTAATTCCGGATCTTCAAGGGAAACAAGCCAGCGAAACGGTTCACTCGATTCATCATTAACAATGATAAACTTTTTATTTTCTTCAAACCCGATGATGCCGCCGGGAAAGTGAAGAATATGTTTCTCTTCAAATTCAAACTCTCCAAAAATTCTGTTCGTCCATTTCATAGTTCTTACTCCCCGTGTAATGCTTGTTGTCGTTGTTGGTTAAGTGTCTGCGTTAACTGCGACATTAATATCACAATATCTACTCTTCTATTCAATGCCCGGTGTGCTTCCGTATCGTTCGGCGCTACCGGTTTATTCTCTCCATAGCCGACGACCGAAACTCTCTCCGGGTCTAGCTGATATTTATCCATCATATAAAACGCAGTGTTAATTGCCCTGCCGACGGAAAGATGCCAATTAGAAGGAAATGCCGCCGAATGAATCGGAACATTATCCGTATGACCTTCCACGCGAATTTCATTCGGAAGCGTGGATAATACTTTGGCTAAAGAATCTAACGTTTGATACGAACTTCTTTTCAATTGAGATTCGCCGGATGAAAATAATAATTCTTCCTGAATATGAACCGTAACACCCCGCTCATTCATTGTTACCGAAATGCGCGAATCGCCGTTTTTAATGCCGAGTGATTCATCCAGCAATTTTTCTATTCGCAATTGTTCTTCAAATCCTTCCAGCAAACCTTTTTGCCCGATTCCTTTCTGCAAATCTAACGTGTTTGAACCGAACACTCCGCCGAAGGCTTCGACTAACTGCGCATATTTTTTTGTGTCAATGTTCGACATTGCGTACAGAATAACAAACAATCCGAGCAGCAGCGTAATTAAATCGGAATACGTGAGCAGCCAGCGATCGCTTCCTGATTCTTCTGCATGTTTCTTATTCTTTTTTCTCATTGCCATCGATAGATTGTAATTCTTTAGGAAGCATACTGTTCAACTTCGAGCGAATAATGGAAGGAATTTCTCCTTCTTGAATTCCGACGATACCTTCGGTTACTAAATCCATAAAAATTTGTTCTTCCGCGTCAATGCTTCGCAGTTTATCCGCAATGGGAAGCCAGACAAGATTTGCCATGAACACGCCCCACAACGTAGCAATAAATGCCGTGGCAATGTGTTGAATTAATTTCGTCGGGTCTTCACCGGCATTTGCCAGTGTTGCAATCAATCCCATTACCGTTCCGATAATTCCCATGGTCGGCGAATAGCCCCCCATACGTTGAAACAGAGAAATATGTTTTTCATGTCGTTCACTGACATACTGCGCTTCTGTTTCGGCAATGGAACGAAGAACCTGAATATCAATTCCGTCAATTGTATACCGCAGAAGTTTTAACAAAAACGGATCGCTGACTGCCGACAAATGTTTTTCAAGAACCAACAAACCTTCTTTTCGCGCTACCATAGAAAATTCCACAATGGAATTTATAATAGAGCGGTAATCTCGTTCCGGCGGCCGTATAGTAATCATTATCAGCGTAAAAAATTTTTTCATTATCGCCAGCGGCGTGCCGATCATTGCTGTGGCAAATGTACCGCCGAAGACGATTAACATTGCCGGCAGAAGAATCAGCGCTCCAATCTCTCCGCCTTCCAAAAGAAATGAGCCGAAGATGGCAAGAAGCCCTATGGTTAACCCCCCGACGGTTCCGATATCAAATTTTCTTTTCATGTTACCGCAAATAATCTAATAACGATTTCGGAATAATTCTGCCGCCGGTATTCAATGCGGCATCAAGCATCGTTTCTTCTTGTTTTAACTGCATCACTGCCTGTGCAACATCGGTATCTTGTGTAATAGAAAGATACTGAACAATCTGGCTTTGCTGAGAATCTAAGTTTTGGCTGACTGCATCAAAATGATTGGCGTACGAAGCGGCGTAGCTTGCCGTATCCAAAATATTGTTTATTGACTGATCGACCTGCGGAGAATAGACCGAAGCATCAAACGAACCGTTCTTCATCGCATCACGAATTTGAACAAGCAAATCGAAATACTGCGTTCCTTTTAATCCCTGCTCGCCGCTGATGTTTGCCTGATGGGCAATTGAATCGCCGATCTGAAATTTAATAACACCGTCTATCCCTTTCGGATTTTTCGTCACCGCTGAGCCGTCCGGCGCTAACGTGTACGGAAGATCGAGAGACTGGGTTCCGCCGAAAATAAATTTGCCGTTAAATTTTGTATTGGCAATATCCACTCCTTCGGATAACAGCTGGTTCACTCGCTCGCTTAACGTTGCTAAATCCGATTCGTTCTTTGTGCCGGAAGCTCTTACCAAGACTTCTTTTACGCTTGTCATCATATCGGCAAATTGACTGAGAATATCGGCAGTGGTATCGGCAAGTTCCTGTCCTTCAAGAGCATTTTTTTTGTACTGCTCTCTTGCACTTTTCAATTCATTTAAACGCAGCACGGTATCGGCAACCTGCGGATCATCCGATGCGTTTTGAATTTTTTTTCCGCTGGCAAGCTGCGATTGTAAATTCACTATTCGTTCGCGGGATTTATTCAGCGTAAAAAGAAAATTGGTGGCAATTGTTCCTTCGGTAATTCTCATGGCTACCTCATATTCAATAATGTTTCAAACATTTCATTCACCGTGTTTACAACACGGGCAGCCGCATCAAAGCCGTGTTGATATTGAATTAAGTTCGTCATCTCTTCATCCAGCGATACACCGGCAACGGAATTTTGCTGAGTTTGTAATTGTTCAAGCACAAGCTGCTTGGAAGTAGATTCGGTATCTAACAATTGAATTTCCGAACCGAGACGGCTGACAATACTATTATAATACTGCATCACCGAACTTGTGTTGCTGTACATTAAGCGCTCATTTTGAACGCCGGAAATTTCCAGCGCCACTTCATTATTGCCGGGCGATCCGTCTTTTGAAGCGGCAATTAAATTAATATTACTCAGCAGCGCCGGATTGAGTTCAATAGAAACGGCATCCGTTCCGGTAAAAAAATCTACTCCCGTGCTCGGCGGATTGCCGATACCGTAGCCGGCGGAATGAATTTCGTTTATCCGGTCAATCATTGCTTTCGCCACCGAATCCAACTGTTCGCGGTATCCTGAAATTGTTGTATCGTACAATGTCGTCAGTGCGCCGAGTTCACCGCTGGTTATTGTTACTTCCGTTGAAGAATTATTCGGAAGAATTTTAATTTTTCCTGCTGTTGAAGTAATAGAAAGCGTAACGGCATTTCCGTTTGTTACCACGGTGGAACCGCCGATTGCAATTGTTGTTCCGCCCTGCTCGTTTTCCGTTGCTTTAATATTAACAAGCTGCGCTAAATCCGTAAGAAGTTTATCCCGCTGATCTTTCACATCATTGGGCTGCAAGCCTTGAGAGACCGCCGAAGTAATAGTATTATCTAATCCGGCAATTGTTTTTAAGAAGCCGTTAATTTTATCAACTTTGGTGACGGCTTCATTATACACTTCTCTTTCTAAATCCGTTAAACCGCTGGAAAGGCGGTGAAAAGAATCATTCATTATAGTAGCGTTTTGTATCACGGCATTCCGGCTTGCGCTTTCTTCAGGATGCAGCGAGAGATTTTGAAACGCATTAAAGAAATTTGTCATCATAGCATTTAAACCGCCGGATGACGGTTCTTGAAAATATGATTCTGCAAGTTTCAGCATCTGTTCTTTTTTTGCCGCCTGACCGTAATCCATAGTCGCAATCTGTGTCTGCGCGTCAAGAAATTTTTCCCGCATACGCTGAACGGTTGCCGGTGTTACGCCGGTTCCAAGATATCCGAACATTGTTTTTTCCGGAAGCGATGCAGACATTGTCAGACGCTGACGCGAATAGCCCGGCGCGCTGGCATTTGAAATATTATGCGAAGTAACGCTGATGCCGACTTGATTGGCGTTTAATGATTTTTTTGCAATTTCTAATATTGACGACAGACTCGACATCGTTACACCTTATGATCTAACAGCGGATGCTGAAAATTATTTGTTAACACAGAAAGCGTATGCTGCACAAACGCCAGCGAGTGTTGAAGCAGATGTTGATTCTGCGTATTCCGTTTTTTAACAATTGTGGAAGCCGAATGCAGCCGATCGAACTGGCGGCGTAATTCTCCGCTTTCATCCAATGCGCCAAGATCGTTTTTTGTTAACAATGCGCCGTCCAATAAACAGTCCGCAGAAATTGTTTCAAGAAGAGCAATACGCCGGCGCTCTAATTTTTGAAATTGGGCGATAAGAGTTTCTTCTTCTGCCGTTACCTGTTCCAGCTGAGTTTTATTCCAGCAGATAAATGCTTCAAGTTTTTTATCCAATAATTGTTCTAATTGCACCGCTAAATCCGCTTCTTTGGAAATTACGGTCGTAAGCTGGCGAATATGGTCCGTCATTTTTTATTCCCTTCCGAAAATATTTCCTTAAATTGAAACACTCTTTTTACGTAATTCTGCGTTTCTGCTATCGGCGGAACGGTTCCGTGTTTTATTACGCGCTGCGGTCCGGCGTTATACGAAGCCACCGCCAGACGCACATCGCCGTCGAACGTATCGAGCAGTTGTTTTAAATATTTGGTTCCGCCGAAAATATTTTGTTCCGGATCCCACACATTTTTTACGCCCACCATTGCCGCCGTTGAATCTATCAGCTGCATTAATCCTTTTGCATTTGCCGAAGAAGCAGCACGCGGATTTCCCGCCGATTCGCTGGCAATGACTGCTTTAATTAACGTAGAATCCACATTGTATTTTTCGGCAGCTTTTTGAATAATCGGCTCGTATTTTTCAACGGCACTTTTTACCGGCGTTGAAGTTTTTCCATTTCGCTGTTCAACAAGTTTTTTCAATTCATCAACAGGGTTTGTGTTTTTCGGCAGAGTGCGTTCTGCATCCGGCACCGTATAAGAACGAATGTTCGGAAGTGATTCATTCGTTACATTTTTATAGACCGCCTCAGCAATGCCGAAATTAGAAGTGCGGGAAATATGTTTTGCCAATTCAAAATCCATCATTTCCTGCATCATCTCTCCGCCGAAACCATCGCTCTCGTTATCTTCATTTATTTTATTTGTCGATTCGCGCAGATTCTTTAAAAGATAATTCACAAACATTGCTTCAAAATCGCGGGCGGCTTTTTGCAGTTTCGCCTTTGATTTTTCGTCAAGTTTCTGCGGCGCTTTCGAAGCGTTTGTTGCCGCATTCAGCAAGATGTTTGTTTCGCTGTTCATAAGTTTTAGAGAATAACAAGCTCTGCTTTTAATGCACCGGCTTCTTTAAGCGCCTGAAAAATGGCAATAATATCTCTCGGCGTAACTTTTAATGTATTTAATGCTTTGGCAATTTCTTGAACGGTTGCCGCGCCGTTAATGGCAACAACCGAAGTTGTATCAATATTCGTGGAAATTGTTGACATCGGCGTTACAACGGTTCTTCCGTTGGAAAATGCCGGCGGCTGAGAAATAATCGGCGTCTGTTGAATTTCAATATTTAATCCGGCATGAGATATGGCAACCGGAAGAATCTGCACATTTCCGCCAACAACAATAGTTCCGGTTTTTTCATTAATCACAACTTTTGCGGAAACATCCGGAGTAATTTCGAGCAATTCAAGAATGGAAATAAATTCTACTAATTTTCCTTCCGCCGTATAGGAAGCCGGAACATCAACAGCAATTGTTGAAGCATCAATGGCATTTGCCGAAGGAGTTCCCAGCGCCGTATCAATAGCACCGGCAATTCGCTTTGCCGTTGTAAAATCTGCCTGCCATAAGACAATAGAAATTTTTCCGTTTTCAACTAACTGAACGGTTAACGGCTTTTCAATAATTGCACCGCCGGGAATTCTTCCGGCGGCTGTGTGATTGCGCCGCACTTCGCTTCCGTTGGAACGCACATTCATTCCGCCGACAGAAATTGCTCCCTGCGCCGAAGCATAAATTGCTCCGTTGGTTGTAGAAAGAGGCGTAACCAATAATGTTCCTCCCTGCAGTCCCGTGGCATCGCCTAACGAAGAAACTGTTACATCCATAACTCCGCCGGATTTAGAAAACGGCGGCAACGATGCCGTTACCATTACGGCGGCAACATTGCGAAGCCGTAAATCATTTTGCGGAACAGTAATACCGAACCGTTTCAGCATACTTGAAACTGATTGAATGGTAAAGGTGGAACGCTGACTGTCGCCGGTTCCATTTAACCCGACAACCAATCCGTAGCCGATTAATTGTTCGGAAACCATTCCCTGAATGTACGCGAGGTCTTTAATTCTTGTGGCAGAAAAAAGAAATTCCGCCGCGAACAAAAAAAGTATTAGTAAGCGTTTCATAATTAAAATATCCAATGAAAAAATTTTGTTAACCATCCCGGCTCCTGCGCATCACTAATCATTCCTTTTCCTTCAATCACAATCACCGCATCTGAAATATTGTAGGAATAGACACTGTTATCCGATTGAATATCCGAAGGACGCACGACGCCGGAAAGTTTTATTGTTTGATTTTCTCCGTTCACGCTGATTACTCGGCTGCCGCTGATGTAAAGATTTCCGTTGACTGCCAGCGAATCAACTTTGGCAGAAATTTTTGTCTGCACAGAACCTTTCGTTGCGGCGGAACCAATTCCTTTAAAATCATTTCCTGTTCCGATTGATGCACCGACATCCAGCAGCGATTTTGTTCCGCTTTTTGCGCCGGAACTAAGAGATAAATTACTTTCCCGCGAAGCAGCCGTGCGCGTATCGTTCGAAGCGGAGGAAGATTCCACCACCAGCACCGTTACCGCATCGCCGATACTGCCGGCTTTTTGATCCGCAAAAAGAGAGCGTAAAGAATTTTGCCGCAAATCTTGAGCCGTGCCGACCGCAAGTATGACAAAGAAGAAGAATACAAATTTATGTTTCATACCATCACCGTGCGATAATTTCAACTGTTTGTTTTCCAATAACTTTTGCCTGAACAATTTCTTTTGAGCCGCTGCGAACGACAGGAATTTTTCTTCCGAGAAATCCTTCCTGACGCGCAATTCCTGTTGAACGAAGAAGAACGTTGTTCGATTTTACCATAATTGTTACCACATCATCCCGCTGAATAACGGGAAGCTCTTCAACAACAGACGGAACAATAACCGAATTTTCTTTCACATTTTTTTTCATCCGCTTTTGTTTCAACGGTTCAACGGACGTTATCGGCGCTTCGCGGAAAAATGTTGTTTCAAGGTTTCTGCGTGTTAATGACGTAAGATCAATTTCTTCATTCTTTTCAAACATACGGTTGGTAACATACACCGTTTCAAATGTCCGAATCAGCACCGAACACATAACGGTTTGCAAACATGCAGAGCCGTTCCAAATTTCCACCGGTAGAGAGACATATCCTTTTAACGCCGGCGGCCGCTGAGATGTGATACGTAACGTATAGTCTCCCTGCGGAAGAATAATTTCTTTGGGAAGCGATCGGTATTCAATATGATATTCAACGCCGCTGTTCTGTAATTCATTCACAAGATAGTGCTGCACGGTATTCTGAAATGCGCTTTCAGAAATCGTCTCCGTCCGCCCAAAAGCAAAAATAAAACTGAGAATGTACAGAAACAGATTCATGCTTTTATCCCTGTTTCAAATTATTTGCCATTGCCAGCATTTCTTCAACGGTTTTAATGGTCTTTGAATTAATTTCATAGGCGCGCTGCGCAACAATCATGTTCACCATTTCTTCAACGACATCAACGTTGGAAGATTCGAGCGAACCCTGCATTAACTCGCCGAATCCTTCGGAACCTGCCGCGCCGATAATCGGATTTCCCGAAGCACTCGTTTCGATAAATAAATTATTTCCGATGGAATGCAGACCGGCAGGATTTACAAATTTTGCCAATTCCAACTGACCGAGACGAACGGCGGCAGTTTGTCCGGATTCCATTGCTTCAATGGTTCCGTCTCGCGAAATAGTTATTTGATTTGTATTCGGCGAAAAAACGACGCCCGGTTCCACAACATACCCTTGAGCATCAACAAGCTGCCCTTCTGCAGAAATTTTAAATGAACCGTCCCGCGTGTACGCAATCGTTCCGTCCGTTCTGCGAATTTGATAAAATCCTTCTCCCTGAATCGAGACATCAAGCGGATTATTGGTCGGCTGAACATCGCCCTGCCGGAAATTTTTTAATGTTGCCACAGGAACAACACCGTTGCCGATTTGAATTTCGGTCACTTCATTGGTTGTTCCGTCCTGATTTGTACCGCCGGTTTTAATTGTTTGGTACATTAAATCCTGAAATTCCGGACGGCTCTTTTTAAAACCGGTAGTATTAACGTTTGCAATATTGTTGGAAATAAGATCGACATTCATCTGCTGGGCAAACATTCCGGTGGCGGCTGTGCGTAACGCTCTGTTCATGGTATTTATCCTTCTTTAAAAAAATTATTAAATTCTTCCGACTTCTAATGCTTTTTCCAGCGTACCGTCTTGGTAGCGCATTGTCCGCTGATCGGCTTCAAAACTTCTAGACAACTCAACCAGTTGAATCATTTCTGAGAGCGATTGCACGTTGGATTCTTCAAGATAGCCCTGACGCAATGTGGTGTCGCTGTCATTATTTTTTATATCTCTTGGCGATTCATCTGCTGCAAAGAGTGTTCCGCCGACCTTTAAAAGCTTTTGCATCTCTTGAAACTTTACAATTTTAATTTTCCCGATTTGGTTTTTACCAATATATATTTCACCGTTTTTATTAATCGTAATATCGGTTTGTTGAATTGTTGAGGCATTCGGAATGGTAAGATGACCGCCGGTGCCGACAAGAAAATGTCCGTCGGAATTGACAACATCGCCGCTGTCATCCAGTTTAAAATTTCCGTTACGCGTATAGCGCGGACCTTCGGGTGTTTCCAGCACAAAAAATCCGTTTCCCTGAATGGCAACATCCAGCGGATTGCTTGTCGGTCGAAACGAACCTTCGGAAAAATCGGTAAACTCTTTCACATCTAAACCGGCAAATTCGCCGGCTTCAGTGCTTTTGGCAATTCCGGCATTTTTTAATATCTGCACAAAAATATCGTTCTTCTTAAAACCTGTCGTATCGGCATTCGCAATATTGTTCGCCACAACATCCAGCTTCAATAAGCGCGGCTGCATTCCCGAACTTGATGAATAGATACCTTTAATCATACCGCTGCCTCCTGATCAATTTTTTTATTTTTCAGTTTAGAAATATTTGCCGCAAGATCAAGCTCGCCGACGGAGACGCCGAGTTTTTTTGCGGTGATAATTTTTTCTGTTTTATTTTCTTTCCGGTTTTTCACTAACTGTGCGCCGTTCTTTTTTATCATTTGAATTTCAGATTTTTCAAACCATGCGCGAAGTTCCGCTTCCCCCTGCATACGAAGTGTCTCTTCTTCTGCGTGTTCTTCATCGCGTTCTTCTTCATACCATTCGCCGGAGTGTACTTTCACAGGTTCTGCATTGTTTCGCTGAACAACTTCAGTCGCACGCGCAAGATTTTCTTCAAACTTTACCGCCGGCATTCTATTGTTACCATTTATTTTTTCAGAACGCCGGTGTTTAAGAATAAAGACATACATTAATGAACCGGTGCCGAGCGCCAAAACCAAAAATGTAATACCCACTAACCCAAAAGCGCCGCCGGCACTCAACGTGTTCGGAATTTTCGGCTCCACGGAAATTTCCGCGGCAGCGATGATTTTTTGAACTTCTGCCGGCGCGGCTGCCGGTGTATCATTACTGCCGGATTCTAACGCGATTTTTGGAATATCCAGAACCGGCGCTGCCTTCGGCTGCTCTTGTTTCTTTTTTACGATAAGTTTTTTCTGCGGATAGAAATCAATGATAATACGGTTCGCCCCTTCTTCTTGAAATATTTTATACTCCGTCTCTGCGCTTCGTAATTGCAGTGCAATATTTTCGCTTCCATCCGGATCGGCACGCATAATAAATTGTTTTACCGTTCCGTCGTTAAAATTATACGTTGCATTTTTTACTATAAAATCCGCCGGTTTTCCGAGCAGCGAAATTTGCATAGATGTTCCGTTTCGCATTTCCTTCCATTCAACGGCGCCGCGCACGGCAATAACAATGCGGTGATATTCCGGACGCACGGTATAGGTTAACGGTAAGTTTCCCGCCGGAAGGAAACAATACAAGAGCAGAACAAAAAATATTAAACGTGTTTTCATGCTTTCTTCATCGTCCTTTGTAATGGAAGGTAAATGGTAAAGGTTGTTCCTTTTCCAAGCTCGCTGGTTACTTTTATTTCGCCGCGATGATTGGTAATAATTTTTTTGCAAATCGATAAGCCGAGTCCCGTTCCTTTTCCTTCTTCTTTTGTCGTAAAGAAAGGAGCAAAAAGCTGCGTCATATTTTCTTCGGCAATTCCTACGCCGGTATCGGAAATATGAATCTGCAGCTGGAAATCTTTTACTTCCGTTGCCAATCTCAGCGCTCCTCCTTCAGGCATGGCATCGCGGGCATTAATGAGCAGATTGAGAAATACCTGCTGAAGCTGTTGTGCGCTTCCTTGAATGCCCGGAAGTTTTTCGGAAAGCGCGTATTCTACGGTAATTCTTTTTGTCTGCAAGTCATGTTCAATAATATCGCCGATGAATTTCAATTCCCGATTCACATCAACAATATCCTGAAGGCTTTCTTCGCTGAAGCCGCGCGAGAAATTCATTAAGCGGCGCGTAATTTCCGCCAAACGCTGAATTTGTTTCTGAAGCATCGGCAGCGCATCTTCGCCTCCCTTGCCCATCATAATAATTTCTATCTGCATGGAGAGAATTTGAATCGGATTTTTTATTTCGTGCACAATACTGGCGGCAAGTTCGCCTAACGCAACAAGTTTTGCCACCTGCAGCATTTGTGATTGATATGATTTTAATTCGTTGTTGGCTTTTACTAACTGCATCTGCGTCCGCCAGTTTTCAACGCCGACCGCCGCCTGATTTGCCAGCACGGTAAGAAGCTGAATATCCTGATGCGAAAATTCTTCCTGCTTCTTTTCAGTATGAATCATATACACGCCGATTCCCTGACCGCGCAGCATCAGCGGAACCATGACATAATTTTTTGTTGCGCCGTTTTTCATTAAGTGCGAAAGGTCGGGAATGATAACGGTTTTTTTCTCGGAAAAAATCCAGTCAACAATTCCGGCTTCCAAATGCTGCTGCGCTTCTCTTTCCAGCTCCGCCGAGCCGTGCGCCGTTAACGGAACCAGACGTCTGGTGGTGCTGTCAAACAAAAAGATAGAAGCTTCAATAACAGGAATAACCTGCTCGGTTAATTCAATTAAAGTTTTAATAATGGAATTCGGTTCCTGCGCCGTGCCGATAATATTGGAAAGCCGCTGCATTGCCACCAGCTCATCAATAGAAGTTTTTATATCTCCCTGTTGATTCACAATATGCTGATGTTCGCCGACCACCGCTTTTAATGTTTTTTCCAGCGCCTGAATATAGCTTTCCCGGCTTTCAATAAACTTTTCGAACTGCGGCACAACGCTTTCAAGAATTTCTTCTCTGGATTGTTTTGCCGCGTGATTTTCTTCAATTGATTTCATAATTAAAAATTCGCTAAATGAGAAAGTAAGGCAACATCACGGGTATCTTTTTTTACTAAATCGGAATATTCTTTTACATATTCCTGAATCAATTCTTCATCGTTTAATTGTAATATCTCCAGTGCATCCGGGTGAAATTCAATTCCTTTATCAAATTCAATCTCTTCGCCGGAAATTAATTTTGCAAACACATCCGCGCAGTGAATAATTGATACCAACTGCGAATGTTCTTTTGCTTCGCCCGGATTGTGGTGATAGCGGATTGCTTCCACCAAATGGTCCGGAAGATTCCAGCGTTCGCCGAGCCAGCTGCCGATAACGGCATGCGTAACGGGAAACACGCTTTCCTCGGCTTCAAAAAATGTTAATTTACTGTCCCGCACAATTTCAATCATCCGGTGAAATTCCGGCGTGAAATATTTATTGAGAATAGAAATTCCCATATCGTGAAGCAGTCCGGCAACGAACACTTCACCCGTTACGCGGTAGCCGACATCGCGGGCAAGACGGCGGGCAATAACACCGGTGCCGATTGCGTGATCCCAAAATAATTGAGAGTTAAAATACAAATCGTTTTTCTTTTGCAGAGAACTGACCAGCGCAATACTGATGACAATCTCCTTTAATGCGTCGAAACCGAGAACGATAATGGCAAAATCAATCGTCGATATTTTTTTGGGAAATCCGTAGAACGGCGAGTTCGCTATTTTTAAAACTTTTGCGGTCAGCGCCTGGTCGGTCGAAATCAGCCTGCCCAATTGCTGCGCGCTCGTTTTCGGATTGTCAACCATTTCCACAATATCCATGGCAATAGCCGGCATTGCGGGAAGTTGAATAATGGTTTTTACGCGCTCTTGAATTTGTTCGGAAGTCAATATTTGTCGTACTGCGCTCATAAACTTTATGCTGTTACTCCGTTCTCAACAAAGAGCGTGCGTAAGGAAAGAATTGCTTCCGCATGAAGCTGAAACACTCTCGATTCCGACAGGTGCAGAACCTGTCCGATTTCCTTAAACGTTAAATCTTCGTAGTAATAGAGCGTAAGAATGAGCCGCTCTTTTTCCGGAAGGCGCTGAAGCCCTCCGACTAATTTTTTATTCATTGATTCTTGGCTCACAATTTCGAACGGAGAATTGCTTTCCTCATCCGGAATATCTTCGAGAACCGTAATAACATCTGCCTGTCGTGTGGTTTTCATTGATTCACCTTCGATCTCTTGAATGAAATGATGATAATCTTCTGAGTTCATATGTAAGAACGACATGGCGCGTTGAGCCGCCTCGTGTTCCAGTGCGTAAGAATCTTTTACTTCTTTTCGCTGCCTTCTTGAAAGAACATCGGCGGAACGAAGGCCGTCAAGAATTGCCCCGCGTATTCTGTAGATTGCAAAGGTTTCAAACTTTGCTCCTTTGTGCGGATCGTACCGGTCAAAAGCATCCAGCAAACCAATCATTCCGTACTGCACAAGATCATCAAACGAAAGAATTGAACTTTTCACGTTTTTTGACGCAATGGTTTTTGCCACGGATTTTACCAATCCGATATACTGAGCAACCAGTTCGCGCTTTCCGGCGGGGCTGAGATGAAATGTTGAATTCTTAAGAGCCATAATTTACTTATGCAAGCTTTTCTGCTTCATTGGTTTCTTTGGGTTTCACCGTCATCATAGAGGCGACAAAAACAACGCCAAGCAGTGCGCCGATGGTGGCAATAAAGACGACAAAGGCTTTTGCGATAATTTCCACAATATCCATTCCCATTGAGGCATACACTACCGCCGTAACGCAAAATGCCAGCAAGCCGATTTGAAAAATAATTTTATTCATACATACACCGTTGAAGTTTGTGGTTCTTCCATTGCCTCTTCAAGCAGCAAACGCTGAGCCGCCGCCTGAATGCACAACGCGGAAGATGATATCGGATATTTTTTTAATAATGGTATCTGCGCCTTCACTGAATCGGCAACGCTTTCATCAAACGGAATAAAGCCGATGTAAACAATTTCCTGCTTCAAAAAATGTTCTGCGGCTTTTTGTAATTTCTGCGCCGCTTCTTCGCTTTCCAATGGTTGGTGCACATTGTTCATAATAAGGTTGAAACGAGCGCCGTGAACTTTCCGGGAAATTATTTTTACTGCCGCGTACGCATCCATTATTGCCGTCGGTTCAGAATTTGAAATGAGCACAATATCGTTGGCATACGATGCATACTGAAGAACATCATCCCGAAGTCCCGCCGCCGTGTCAAAAATAATATCGGAAAATTCATGCGTGCTGCCGACCATTCCGGAATAAAGATAATCTCTATCCGAAGCAGAGATTTCAGCATATTCAAACGAACCGGAATTTCCGCACATCATAAAAACATTTCGTGAACTTTGATACACGGCATCATCAATGGAAGTTTTTCCTAACAGGATATCGTTTATTCTGTACTTCGGCGCCGCGCCGGTGAGAACATCAAGCTTTCCAAGATTTTCATCCGCATCCACCAGTAAAACTTTTCGCCCGCTCTTTGCCAATGTCATTGCCATACCAACAGCAAAAACACTTTTCCCGACTCCGCCTTTACCGCTCACAATCGTCCAAACATGAGGCAGCGCCGGATTGGCAACGGATTCTCTCTTCGACATTAAGGTGCGAAGATGGTCCGCTTGATCGTATGACAATGATAAATTATGCATGTGCTAATATTCCTTGATATAACATAGCGGCAAACTTTGTGCCATTAGCAGCGCAAATATCATCAGGAACTGACTGTCCTAGAGTGAAAAATGAAACCGGTAATTTTGTTTTCTGCATAATATTATACAGTGGACCAAAAGTAACCGCCTCATCGAGTTTTGATAAAATTAAATGCGTGGGTTCTAAAATTTTATATTCTTTAACAATAGATTGAAGCGTTGCCGTATTGCTTTGACTGCCGGTCACAAGATGAACTTCCGTAGCATGCGCAGCTTCTACCATTTTCTTTAATTCCAGTAATTCCTTCTTTGCACGATGACTTCTGCCGACAGTATCAATCAGCACAACATCGGCGCGGTTGATTTTTTTTAATGCGGCGGGAAGTTCAGAAGAACGATAAACAACCTGCATCGGAATATCGGCAATGGAAGCAAAGGTCTTTAATTGTTCAATAGCGCCGATTCGGTACGTGTCACATGTTATCAGCGCAACAGATTTGTTGTTCACTAACTTTTCAATAGCCGCCAGCTTTGCAATGGTTGTTGTTTTTCCGACTCCCGTCGGTCCGACCAACGCAATAATTTTTCGCTTTGCTGTTTTTGCGGAAGATTGCTGCACCGGAAATTTTTCTGCTAACAATTGCAGAACTAAAGTATCGGCGCTTACGGGAGAATCTTTTCGGCTGCGGGAAAGTTTTTTTTCTATTTCACTGGTAATATCCAAAACATATTTTTCTTCCACATCCTGCTGAAGCAGCGTGAGATAAATATCTTTCACAGAATCCGGCAGCTGCCCGAAACTTTTATATTGAAGCTGGCGGGAAAGAGTCGTCAGCATCGATTTCATATCTTCCACATCCGACTTTAACTGCACAATTTCTCCGGCATCTTTTACCTGCTGCGGAAGAGCTTTCATGGGAGTTTTTTCTGTTTCTCTTTCTTCAAAAGCTTCGGTCATTTTCCGCAGACTTTCAATAACGTCTTCCGGTTTCGATTCGTTGTTAGCAATTGCCTCTTTCATCGCCTTATCATACGAATGACGCACCGCATGTTTTGAATAGGTCGGCTGAAACTTCGTCAATGATTTTTCATCATTTAACGGATGAGGAAGCTCATCAATAGCGGCGGTAATTTCAACGCGCTCTTTACCGATTGTTTTCAACAAAGAATTTTTCGGCAGTTTTCTGGTGTGTAAAATAATGGCTTCAGGACCGAGTTCCTGTTTCATTTGCTCGGTGGCTTCTTTTAAGCTCTCCGCTACATATTTTTTAATTTGCATTGGTAACCTCCAAAGTGGTGATAAATTCTATGTCTGTTTCCGGCGGAAGTTCCGTAAACGAAAGCACGGTAATCATCGGAAACGTTGTATGAATTAAGCGGTAGAAATAGGGACGCACAGTTGCCACGCATAACACAACCGGATGAACGCCCTTCATTGCGGCAACTTCTACGCCTTGTTGTAAATTCTGTTGAATCTCATTAATAATTTCCGGCGCCAAGCCGAGACTCGGACTGGTATCGCGGGAATTTTGAAGCGCGGTGGTTAATAATTGTTCCAATTTCGGATGCATGCCGATTGCGCGAAGAACGCCGCCGGCATCGGTATATAATCTGGCAATTGTTTCAGAAAGCGAATGACGCACATATTCCGTCAGCACATCAACATTCTTTGTTACACGTGAATAATCTATCAACGCTTCAAGAATTGTTACGAGATCGCGAATCGGAATTCCTTCACGCAAAAGATTCTGCAATACTTTTTGAATGGAGCCAATCGGCAGCGTTTCCGGATTTACATCTTCCACCACGGCGGGAAATTCTTTTTTCAGATTTTCCACGAGTTTTTTTGTATCCTGCCGGGATAAAATTTTGTCCGCATGAATACGAAGCACTTCCTGCAGGTGTGTTGAAAGAACGGATGCCGGTTCCACGACAGTGTAACCAAGTACTTCGGCTTCAGTTTTATTCGCTTCGGTAATCCAGAGCGCCGGCATTCCGAACGCCGGTTCTTTTACTTTAATGCCTTCCACTTCGCGTTCTGTCTGCGTCGGTGTCATGGCTAAGTAGCGTTCTACCAATAAATGATCGGAAGCAATAACATTTCCGCGGATTTTAAATACATACTGGTCGGCTTCTAACTGTAGATTATCCCGCACGCGAATGGGAGGAATTATTATTCCCAAATCAATCGCCAGTTGTTTTCGTAAGTTTGTAATTCGATTGAACAAATCTCCCCCCTGCGCTTCATCCACAAGAGAAATTAAGCCGTACCCGATTTCTAACTCAAGCGCATCCACTTGAAGATATTCTTCAATGCTCTCTTCTTTCTTTTTTGTTTCTTTCGGTTTTTCGTCGAGCTTTTGTGTTTCATCAATCGATTTTTGTTTTTTTGTATTTACGTAACCGATTGTTCCTGTTAATCCCGCCAACGCAAGAAATGGAATGGTCGGCAGTCCGGGAATAATGGCAAACACGCCGAGCGTTCCGGCAGCGATAAGAAGAACTTTCGGTTTTCCGAAAATTTGTCCGCGCACTTCCTGGTCCAATTTATTTCCGGAAGCGCTGCGCGTTACTACCATACCGGCGGCAGTGGCAATAATTAACGCGGGAATCTGCGTTACCAATCCGTCGCCGACGGTGAGCATGGTATAGGTTTTTAACGAAGCGGAAAAACTTAAATTCCGCTGTACCATGCCGATAATAAATCCGCCGACAATATTTATGACATTGATAATTAATCCTGCCATGGCATCGCCGCGGACAAATTTGCTGGCGCCGTCCATTGCGCCGTAAAATTCTGCTTCGCGGGAAATCTGCGATCTGCGGTTGCGCGCTTCGGTTTCGGTGATAAGACCCGCATTCATATCGGCATCAATCGCCATTTGTTTTCCGGGTAGAGCATCCAAAGTAAAGCGGGCGGCAACTTCGGAAATTCTGCCGGAACCTTTAACGATAACCACAAACTGAATTAAGATGAGAATGATAAAAATAATGAAGCCGACAACATAATTTCCTTCCACCACAAACGTTCCGAACGAAGTAATAACTTCTCCGGCATATCCTTCGCCGAGAATTAAACGCGTGGAGGCAACATTTAATGATAAACGGAAAATTGTGAGCACCAGCAGCAACGCGGGAAAGATTGAAATTTCCAACGGGTGCGTAATATACAGCGACACCATGAGAATGAGAATGGCAATAGTAATATTTGCCGCCAGTAAAATATCCAGCAGTACCGGCGGAAGCGGAATAATCATTAACCCAAGAATTGCAATAACGGCAACAGCAAGAAGAATATCTGTATTGTTGCTGAATGTCTTCATTAAAGAAGTATTCATAAATCCCGAAGGAACCGTGGTTGTTGAAGATGTGCTCATACAAGTTTATTTTTTCGTGTTTTTAATCGGTAGATATAAGCAAGAATCTGCGCGACAGCCTGGAATAATTTTTCGGGAATATATTCTCCGATATCCACGGTTTTATACAATGCCTGCGCCAGCGGCTTATCTTCCACCGTTGGGATGTTGTGCTGCTTTGCGACCTCTTTAATTTTCTGCGCCATCAAATCGGCGCCTTTTGCCAGAACTTTCGGCGCGTGCATTTTTTTTGCATCGTATTGCAGCGCAATGGCAAAGTGCGTCGGATTTGTTACCACCACATCGGCTTTCGGCACATCGGTCATCATTCTGCGGTAGGCAATCTGGCGCTGAAGCATTTTAATTCTTCCTTTTATTTCCGGATTACCTTCCGTCATTTTTGTTTCTTCTTTTACTTCCTGCTTGGTCATGCGGAGATTTTTTTCAAATTCAAAGCGCTGATAACCGTAGTCGATAATGCCGATGACGACAAACGCAATTCCGACTTTCACAAAAATTTCCATAGTAGAGGAAATTAAAAAATTACCGATCTGCGAAGCATCGGAATCTACCAGCATTACTGCTCGATCCAGCAAATCGGAAATAATGAAATACGCAACAATACCGACAACCGTGGCTTTGAAAATACTTTTCAGCATTTCAACTAATGTATGCGTGGAAATCATAATCCGCTTAATGCCGGCGAAAGGATTGAGCTTATTCCATTTCAAGCGAAGCGCCTGCGGCGTAAATTTAAAACCGACCTGCGCAATATTGGAAATCATTCCAATAACAAAAAAACCGGCAAGAATCGGAAGAAGCGTTGCCGCAAAAAAGATCATCAGTTTTCCGAAATAATATTGAACGGTTTCGCCGGTTAATTCAATAGTCGGAATAACCATAACAATTGTTTTAAATAAATCATTGATGTGTGAATAAACCGACGAGCCGAATAAATACACAACAAAAAATCCGGGAAGAAGCATGGCAATGGCATTTAAATCCATACTTTTCGCCACCATTCCCTTTTCGCGGGAATCTTCCCGTTTTTTTCCTGTCGCCGGCTCAGTACGTTCTTCTTTATCGGGTGCTTCGTCTGCCATTACATCATCCTGATTAATTCTATAATTGAAGTTTCAAATACCGTTAACATTTTTTTGAACACAAAAACAATAACGGGAATGGTTGCGCTGAGCACAATCATGCCGACAGTAATTTTCAGCGAAAAAATAATTCCGAAAATATTCATTTGCGGCATTACTTTATTGAGAATTCCCAGCGAAATATTTGTCAGAAAAAGCGAAACGAGAATCGGCGCCGCAATTTTTACGGCAATAATAAAAATCTGTCCGGTAATTGCCACCACTTGGTTCACAACGGATTCCGTAACGACCCACGTGCCGATCGGAATCGCCGCATAACTTCCGCGAAGCGCTTCAAGCATAAAATGATGACCGTTCAGCAAAAGAAAAATCATTAACAAAAAGAGATAGAGCAGTTCGCCGAGCACGGGAAACGATGCGTTGTTTTCCTGGTCGTACATCATTGCCATTGAAAATCCCATATCAATGCCGATTAAATCTCCGGCGTAACGAATGCCCGCAAAAATTACCGTCATCATAAACCCAATGGCAAGACCTGCGACAATTTCTTTCAGCCCTAACAACACGAGACCGATAAGCGTAATGCTGCCAAGCGAAAAAGTATGCTGCACGAGAGCATACATAACAAACGCCAAAAAAACAGAGAGCGCCGCTTTAATCTGCAGCGGTACGTTTTGATGTCCGAACACCGGCGCGGCAATAATCATGCTGGCAATGCGGATGAAGAGAAGAATAAAAATTATAAATTGTTGAACGTAAATTTCCATTGCGCCTGTTCGTTATTTTAAAATGCTGATCTGTTGAAATAAATTTGTTGTAAAAGCAATCATTACATCCATCATCCACGGCAGAGCAAGAACCAGCACAATGGCAATAGCAATCATCTTCGGCACAAAGGTGAGCGTTACTTCCTGAATTGATGTTGCCGCCTGAATAATGGAAATAATTAAACCGACAATTAACGAAAGAAGAAGTACCGGCGATGCTAACAGCAGCATTGTATAAAATGCTTCACGAATTAAATTCACCACAAATGCTTCGGACATACTGCACCTTTAATGAAAACTTGAAATAAGCGAACCGATAACCAGATGCCAGCCATCCACCAGAATAAAAAGAAGAATTTTAAACGGCAGAGATACCATACTCGGCGGCAGCATCATCATACCCATAGACATTAAAATGCTGGCAACAATTAAATCGATAATGAGAAACGGCACGAACAAGATAAACCCGATTTGAAACCCGATGCGCAATTCACTAATGGCAAACGCCGGAACCAGAACTTGAAGCGGAATATCGGCGCGCGTTTCCGGTTTGGGCATGCTGTTCATTTTCACAAACAGCGCCAGATCTTCTTCACGGGTTTGCTTCATCATAAATTCCCGCAGCGGCACAACGGCTTTTTCATACGCCTGGGTGGTGGTAATTTTATGATTCATATACGGTTGAATTGCCGTGGTATTCATAACATCCCATACCGGCGCCATTACAAAGAACGTTAAAAACATTGCCAGCCCGACGAGAATCTGCGCCGGAGGCATTTGCGGCGTTCCCATTGCCTGTTTTAAAAAGTGAAGCACAACAATAATGCGCGTAAATGCCGTGGTGAGAATTAAAATTGCCGGCGCTAACGAAAGAATCGTCATTAAAAACAGTATCTGCAGCGTTACGGAAACATCTTCCGGCTTGGAAGATTTTCCGACTTCAATATTCACTTTCGGCAGAGGAAGCTGCGGGTTCTGCGCGCTGACAAAATTGTAGCAGAAAAAAGCGACGATAAGAATTAAAAGAATTTTTTTACCCATTGCGCCAATCTCTGTCTGCGTTCCTGCAATAACGGTGTGAATGATTGCTCGGCACTATTTTTCGACTGCGCGGCAGCACTCCCCATGAGCGTACCAAGATCCGGCAGACGGAAAAAAATACTTTGCGAACTGTTTGAAATTGACGGCACTGAAGTTGATTCAAATTCTGTTGAAGCACGCACCACTTCCTCCCCATCCATTTCCCCCAAGACTGTTAAGCCGTTTTCTGCAGAGCCGAGAACGTACACCGTATTTAATACTTTCACCACGTGAATTGCCCGCTTCGGGGTAAGATTTTTTTGCCCGAGAACATCAATTGCCACTTTGTGATTTTTCTGCGGGGAAAAAAGACCGACATATTTTTTCATGAGTTTGCTGATGCCGAACATTAAGGCGATGACTACGCCGAGAGATGCCAGCATTTGTACGACGAGCATTGTCATATTACATACCAAGATTTTTTAAGCGTTCCGAAGAATCTACTAAACTGGTAATGCGGATGCCGAAATGTTTTTCAATAACAACCACTTCTCCTTCCGCAACCTTTTTTCCGTTCACAAGAATATCCACCGGTTCGCTGGCAAGTTTTTCTAATTCAACAACCGAACCGCGCTGGAGACCGAGAATATCTTTTATCTGCATTTTTGTCCGCCCAAGTTCAATTGAAACTTGTAAGGCAAGATCGAGAAGAATATCCATTTTAATATCCTTTGCTTCCTGTCCTGCCGGCTGCGGTGCTTTTACTTCTTGTGTTTCCATAAACTTATTCCTTACTTTTTATTGCTGTGAATTTCCGCGTTCAATGCGTATTGCCAAATGGCCGTTTGATGCCCCCGGTTTCCCGTAAAACCGCGTTGCACCTCCAATGTTAAGCTGAACATCGCCGTTTATGGAAATATTCGTTTTCACCACATCGCCAATTTCTAACCGTAAAAATTCTTTCATGGTAATTGAAGCGTTCCCAAGAACGGCGGAGACCGAAACTTCGGTCTGCGTTACTTTTTGCGCAAGAATATTTGACCATTCTTTCTTTGAATTATTAATTGCAATGCCGGCGGCTGCCCCCTGAGTGTTAATTTTTGTCAATTCATCTTCCAGCGCAAAGGTTGGGAAGCAGACATTCATCATAAATTTTTGATCGCCGACTGTGACTTCCAACGAAACAAGCAGCACAATTTCACTTGCCGGGGCAATTTGAATAAATTCTCCTTCCGTTTCGTACCGCTCAATTTGAAATGTTAACGGTGCAATAGTCTTCCATGCTTTTTGAAGATCGGCAACTGCGCGCTGCGTAATTCCGCGAACAATAGTCTGCTCAATTTCCGTCAGCAGCCGCGCTTTCTTTTCTTTGCCGATTGGTCCGCCGAGCAGACGCGAAACCATACTGAGAGCAAGCTGCGGACTTATTTCCAAAACGGCGAGCGCATCATTTTCTACAATGCGGAAAACAAATAAACTGCTCGGATTGCCGATGGACAATACAAATTCCGAATAGAACAGCTGGTCAATCGATGCAAGCGTAATATTAACGGTTGTTTGAAGCCGAGAGATTAAATACGAACTGAATGACTCGGCAAAACTTTCATGAATTGCCTGTAAGGTCCGCATTTGATTTTTTGACAGCCGGTGCGGAAGACGAAAATCAAAAGTGACCGCATCTTTATCTGTTCCCTTCGCTTCCGGCTTCGTCTGTTCTTCTGAAGACATGGCAACGGAGCCGCTGTTAATTCCGGCAAGAAGATTATCGATATCTTGTTGTGAAAGTAAATCTGCCATAGGTTTTTATTGAATGATGAACTTGCTAAAATAGACGTTGCTGATTTTTCCGCTTCGCAGCATAGTGTTAATTTTATCGGTAATTTCTTTTCGAAGACTTTCTTTAAACATCGGAGAAGAAAGCTCTTCTAAATTTTTATTTGTTAAAATGGTATTCAGCACATCGCGGGTTTGAATTTCTTTCTGCTCCAATTCTCCTTTTACTTCTATGGTTGGAACTTCAAGACCGATTGTGGTAAGAAGGAAGCGCGTTCCGTTTGTTCCGGCCGGATTTACAATAATATCTTTCACGACAATAACCTGCGCCGGAGAAGCTTCGGATTTTACTTCTTCTTTTATTTCAACCGGTTTTGCGCTTGAAGCTGAAGGGGCAACAAATTTTGCAAAGATAAAATAAAGCAGCACGGACTGTATGAGAATAATCGGAATACCAATGATTAAAATCTTTTTCAGCGAAAAAGAATCTTTTGCCGGTGCTTCTTGAACGGGTGCTTGTGTTGGGGTTGTTTCTTTTGCCATAATTTTCTCCTATTACTCATACTGCTTTTACAAAGCGTATGCCATCAATTTTAGAAGAAAACAGGCAAAATTACGTTATTTTAACGGGTTTTTTGTGTGTGAAAAAAATTAATAATCAGCATCTTGGCTATTATTAGCCAGATGAACATAATACTTCGGGCAGTCTATTCAGACTGCCCGAAGAGCTTAATTAATTATCGTTTCAAATTTACAACTTCATTAAGAATTTCATCGCTTGTTGTAATAACGCGGGCGTTCGATTGAAATCCGCGCTGTGCAACAATCATTTTTGTAAATTCGTCCGGAAGGTCAACGTTTGATTGTTCAATTGAACCGGCAGCAATAAGCGAACGAGAAGTTCCGCCGGCAGAAACCGTGACCGGAATTCCTGAGTTCGATGAAACATCAAACAAGCCGTCTCCGGCTTTAGTCAGTCCGCTCGGATTATTAAATTCCGCAAGCATCACTTGACCGAGACGAAGCGATTGCCCGTTGGAAAATGTTGCATTGATAAATCCGTTCTGATCAATATTCCAAGAAGAAAGTTCTCCGGCTGTATATCCGTCTTGTTCACGGGCAGTAACATTCATCGGACGATTGTTTTGACTGATACCGTTCGTTTCGTTTGGTTCTCCGAAATTTAAAGTAATTGCCAAATCAGAAGTTCCGGCGTTTGTAGAAATAGCAAGATTTGTTGCACCGCCGCCGTATGCCATTGTGTTTAATGTTCCGTCTGCATTAAAAGTTAATGTACCGGTTCCGCCGGAATTAATAGTTGCAGGACTTGGAACATCCACGCTCCACGACCATTGATTACTCGCCGTCTTTGTATAAACAACAGAAAGCGAAATCGGATTTCCCTGCGAATCGTACACCGTTACCGTTGAGTTTGCCGTATCGCCGACGGCGGCATCAGTTTTCAAATTTCCGGAAAATTTTGCAAGAGTGGTTGCTTTTGCCGGAGATTTTTTATCGAGATTAATTTTCAAATCTTCCAGCTTTGTGCCGCCGGGAATATTTCCTAATGCATCAGCCATTTTTCCTTGAAGCACTGCGCCGGTTCCCGGTAAGACTAATCTTCCCGATCCGTCGCGTTCAAAAGTACCGATACGAGTGAAGTACGGTTTTCCGCCGGCGTTAACAATAAAGAACCCTGTTCCCTGAATGGCAAGGTCGCTGTCTTTTCCGGTGGTTTCAATTCCGCCCTGCGTAAAATTTGTATCGAGTGAATTAATTTTAGATCCAAGCCCGATTTGAATCGGGTTTGTGCCGCCGCTGACATCAGTTCCGCCTGATGCGCCGCGCAAAGTCTGCGCAAACATTTCCGAAAATGTTATGCGGCTTCCTTTGAATCCGATGGTGTTAATGTTGGCGACGTTATTTCCGATAACGTCCATCATTAATGTGTGGTTGCGCAGACCGGTAACGCCTGCCGAAAGTGAGCGTAAGAACGCCATAGTAGTACCCCTTCTATTAGGTATGTTGTTGATTCTGCGTCAAGTCTCTGTCGTTCAACTTGACGAAGGGGCTTCCTTGCTCTTATGAAGAGTTGAAGGACCAGCCCGGTGATTTATTGTTTGTTATTGAGAAATTTTTTTATTCAGCAATTACAGCGCTGTCGATATTTGTAAAAACATTCTGCTGTAAATTGGCTTTATCAATTGCCGTTACCACGGTTCGGTTTTTCACGCTGACGATGAACGCCATATCCCGAAGAAAAACGAGCGAGTCATTCGATCCTTTTTGTTCCGCCATGGAAACCGCATTTTGTAATTTCATTTTATCTGCATCGTTCAGCGAAATGCTGCGCGAGTCCAAACGCTGCTGCGCATGTTTGGAAAACTTGAGTTCATCCAGTTCCTTTTCAAAGACATTCTGAAACGTTTCCTTCCCATCCATACCGACAGGAATACGCTGCGGCGAAGAATCAACGCCGCGCACAGGCACAAAAGGAACACGAACATTATTAATCATTGTGTCGGACATTGTTATCCTTTCATTATTTCAAGAATGCTGGCAATCGGAACTTCCATTCCGTCAATCACAAAAACAGTTCCATCGGGTTTGAAGCGTACGCCGGAAACTTTTCCGACAAGATACTGCACGGCGCTTAATTTATTATCGGAAGCATCGCGCGCATCAACTTGGAACGAATAATTACCGACAGCAATTTTTTCGCCGTTATCGTTCGTCCCGTCCCACTCTAAAGAATTATCGCCGCTGGAAGTATTACCGGAAATTGTTTTCACTAATTTTCCGTTTGTATCGAAAATTTTAATTTTTACCGAATCTGCCGCTGCAGCTAAATTATAACCCAGCGTAACATCTCCTTCACCGGTAAAGCGGAACGTGTCGGTGTTGGCGCGGACATTATGCCCGATAAAAGTTGCAGATAACGCATTGTTAATCGATTGCGTTAAGTAGGCATTCGCATTCACTCCCTGCTGCGTTACCTCATTCAGATTCGTCAACTGTTCCAGCGAGCTGAATTGCGCAAGCTGTGCGGCAAACTCTGTTCCCTTCATCGGGTCCAGCGGATCTTGGTTTTTCATCTGCGTAACCAGCAGATTCAAAAAATCTTGTTTTCCTAACGTGTTTTGCGGCTTTCGCGATGTCGGAGAAATACTGTTTGAAACTTGAGCAATATCCATATTCACCTCTTACATTAAATATTCAACGGTATTGTAACCGTATAATTTTGATTCATCGGCTTCGAACTTTTCCTGTTCTTCAAAGAACGTGCGGCTCGAAGAATGTTTCTGCTGTCTGTTCCCCTGCGAATGCTCTGCGGATGAATTCAATGTTGTATAGATATCAATCTTATCGAGCGTTAATCCTTTTTCGGTCAGCGCGCTGCGCAGCATCGGAATATTTGCTTCGATAAGAGATTTTACCTGCGGCTGCTGCACATCAAGCTGTGTAGAAATTTTTCCTTCTTCCATTGTTACTTTAACATGCACTTCGCCGAGCAATTCCGGTTTTAAGATAATTTTTATCTGCGATTTTCCTTCATCAACCGATAAAGCAATTTGATTCGCCGTTTGTTTCATTATAGAAGAAGCCGTTTCAGATTTCTGCAGCAGCGTTTGCACATCATGCAGTTTTGTTTGTTGAATTTCCGGCGACGCATGTTTTTCTGTCTGAATGTTGAACGGTATCTGCTCGCCGGCAGTTTTCTCCGTGCTATTTTTTACTTCTGCCGGACGGGAAACAAACGGCTCTCCCTCTTTTATAAATTCATTGTTCTTCGTTGCACTCTCTGAGGAAGAACTTACCTGAACTTTTTTAACTTCTATTCCCTCAAGTTTCAACTCCGGCGTTTCGTTTGTTTTTTCATTCTTTCTAATCTCCTGTGCAATTTCTTTTATCGGCTCCGAAGCAAGCGAGAGTTCTATCTTGCTGTTTTTTACAATTTTTTCTGTACTGTTTAATTCAGAATGCTGCCTGCTCGACTGAACTTGCTCAACCGATACTTTTTCCTCTTTCTCTTTAGTCGCAGCACGGTTTAACTTTTCAAGCTCCGGTGTTTTTATTTTTTGTTCACTATTATTTTTCTCGTTGAATGCCAATGATAGATTCGGAGATTCGCTCTTCTTTACTTCCGTTTTCAACACCGTTTCGGAAATTACTGCCGCAACCGTCTGTTCATTCTTTTCAACGGAAGATTTTGCAGCCGCTACGTTTTCAATATTGTGAGAATTATTAATCGCCGTTCCTGCCGAAGCAATAACTCCTTCCGAAAAATCTAGCTGTATTTGAAGAAGTGCCGTTGTTGTTTCGCTGCTGTTTTTTATTTCACCATTCTTTGTCTCAACCGTCTGCGCCGAAGGTGTTTCGCTGCTGTTTGCAGATTTTACTGATTTAATCTTTGGCGCTAAAACAACAGGCGTTTCGGTAATAACCGGCGGTTTCAAAAACCCGAATTCTGTTTGAGAAGAATTTTGATTTTGAGCAGCAGGTTCCGCTCTGCCGAAAAGCATTCGAAAAATATTTTTCTCATCCTTCGCCGTAAGATGTTCTGGCTCTGCAGCCGCTTCTTCTTCTCCCGGATTTACATCAGGCGGTACAGGCGATTGTTTGTGTTTCGGGTTTATGCTGTTCAACTGATTTTTCGTTAACATCTGCATCAATAGCGGCGAAAATTCAGAAACACCGGCTTCAGCTTCTGCCTTCGATGAATTTTCCGATTCTGCCGGCTTCACGAATCCGAAAAGAATCGATTTTAATTTGTTTCCGAGCGAATCTGAACCAAGATTTATCATGCTTCACCTTAATAATTTTGCAGCGCGTTTGGGTTCTAACGTTGCCAGAATCTTTGCAGCGGTTTTTTTTCTCATACCGGATAAGATTCCTTTGGCTTCGGTATCATTCATTGTTTGAATAATTTTTGATGCATCATCAACATTCATTGCCTCTAAAATTTTTGCCCGCTGCGAATAATCCGGCGACGGCGCGGTATTTTTCTGCTGTTCCGGAGCAGCGCTTTTTTCTTCTTTCTTCACTTCTACGACCTTTACCGGCTCTTCGGATTTTATTGAATCGAGTTTCACCGTTTCCGTTGTTTTCAGCGTTTCTGTTGAATCCGCCGGTTCCGTTTTTTTCTGCTCTTCGTTCTGAACGCCGAACAATTCCGGTTTATTAATCATCAATCCGTACATAACGCCGGTAAGTAGAAGCAGACTGAAAAACGAACCGACGATAAGTATCAAAAACGGCTTCATAGCTATTTCACGCCTCCGCGCTGACTCAGCATATCAATGGTCTGCTGTTCTTTGTGATTTTGTTCTTTCATGATTTCTTCAGTGAGTTTTTCTTTTAATTTTTCCACAACATTTTTCGCCTTCACCCGTTCCAGCAATTCTTCGCGTTTTGTTTCTTCTTTCGATTCAATTTCTTTTAAGTGTTCTTCCTTCTTTTGAATGCTGTCGGAAAGTTTTTCGATAAATGCGCGGTGCGTCTGCAATTCCTGGGCATTTGCCTTGTGCGAATAAGTTTCGCCCTCCAGCACGCGTTCCTGTTCGCTTTTCATCGTTGTCAGCTGATCAATGTTCGACTGCTTCTCATTTAAAATTTTCTGCAATTCTCTTGTTGCCGCTTTTTTTTGATGATCTCGTACCGAAATAATGGTATCGAATCGTGTTGACCGATTAACTTTCATAATTTCCCGTTATTGTTGTGTTATCACTGCTTCTAAATAGGCAATGCTTTCTTCGATCGATGTTTTTTCTTCCCGCTTTTGTTTTAAAAATGTTCTGTATGTATCAATGCGTTTTACTGCTTCATCAATTTTTGAATTACTTCCCTTGGCATACGCGCCGATGTTTATTAAATCTTCCGCTTCACGATACGTTGCCAGCGTATCTAAAAACTGATGCACGTGAGTCCGCTGTTTTTCCGATGTTACCGAAGTCATAACGCGGCTGATACTGTTGAGCACATCAATTGCCGGATATTGTCCGGCTGACGCCAGCCGCCGGGAGAGAACAATGTGTCCGTCCAGTATCGAGCGCACGGTATCGGCAACCGGATCGTTCATATCATCTCCTTCCACCAGAACCGTAAATAAGCCGGTAATGCTGCCGTTTTTTGAAGTTCCCGCCCGCTCAAGCACTTTCGGCAGAAGCGCAAACACCGAAGGCGTATAACCTTTTGTGGTCGGCGGTTCGCCGATAGCAAGGCCTACTTCGCGCTGCGCCATGGCAAGGCGCGTAATGGAATCCATCATGAGCATTACATTCAAATTCTTATCGCGAAAATATTCTGCTATGGTCATTGCCAGAAGCACTGCTTTAATTCTAATCAGCGCGGCTTGGTCGCTGGTGGCAACAATAACAACCGAGCGCTTCAGTCCTTCTTCCGTTAATTCGTGATCAATAAATTCTCCCACTTCGCGTCCGCGCTCGCCCACCAGACAAATAACATTCACATCGGCATTTGTTGTTCGCGCAATCATTCCGAGTGTAACGCTTTTTCCGACGCCGCTTCCGGCAAAGATACCGACACGCTGTCCTTTACCAATGGTCAGCAGCGAATCAATAGAACGAATTCCGGTTGAAATCGGCTGAGTAATTCTTTTTCGTTCCAGCGGATTGGGAGGCGCATTGTAAATACTTCGTTCTTCTGTTGAAAGAATCGGTCCTTTGTTGTCAATCGGGTTTCCTAATCCGTCCAGCACTCTTCCCAGAAGCGATGTTCCGACATGCGCAAATAATGTTTTGCCGGTTGAAACAATTTCGCAGCCGGGGCTTATACTGGCGGCTTCGCCGAGCACCATTGAAAGAACGCTCCGCTCCCGAAATCCCACTACTTCCGCTTTACAAATTTCAAACCCTTCTTTGGATTTAATAATACAGACTTCGCCGATGGAAGCATGCGGGCCGGTTGATTCAATTAATAACCCTATCACTTTTGTTATTCTTCCGTTCACCTTAAGAAGATCTGCAACGCGGATGCGCTTTGCGTACCATTCCGTCCGCTGAACAAATTCCTGAATCCGTTCTTGTTGGTATTGGTCAATCATTTTGTTTACGATACAAATCCGACTGATTCTTTTTCAGCAAAGAAATCAATAATCAGTTCTAGTTTTTCAAACGGCGTAAAGAAAAAATATTTTTCGGCAAATGCCAGCGTTTCAAAAGCCGCCGGTGCACAGCTCCCTTCATACAGCCGGCAGATGCCGCCGCCGCTCCGATTTGCTACGGTATGATGCAGCAAGGAAAGGAAAACATCGAACGAAACACAGACTGTTTTAATCTCTGAGTTTTGCATTAACAAGCCCGTGCTGAGCCGGATAATGTATTCTTCCCATTGTTTTCCCGCTTCAACGCATTTACAGTTTACTTCAACCGGTTGTAATGAATTCATATAATTTTCCCCGTTAATGATATGAATTGTTAATAATTGATCGAACCTGTTCGATCTGAGTGGCAATACGCGCATCCACATTTCCGATATCGCTTTCCAGAATGCAGCCGCCTCGTTCAATTGCCGGATCGTCTAGAAATGTAATTTCACGCAGTGATTCCGACGCTGACTGCAGCGTATGTTTCTTTTCACGAAACAGCGCCGCATCTTGAGGATTTAACGAAATGGTAATTTTTTCTATGCCGATAATTTTTCGAATGCCGTCTTTAATAATCTGTTCAATAATTGAAGTATCAATCTGCACTTCTTTACGAATAATATTTTCCGCAACGGCGAGAGAAAAATTTGTTAATGCTTTTTCTACATCCGGACCGGCAAGCGCCAGACGCTGTTGAAGAGTTTCCATTAATGCCGTTAAGCGATCATGCTCTTGGGCAATTCGTCCGTTATATTCCTGCTGAAGTAATTCAGCCGCTCTCCGGTTTCCTTCTTCAATTCCGCGCTGAAATGCTTCATTCACCGCCTGTTCATCATAAATCGGCGAAATAGAAGAAAATACTTTTTCATTGTTTCTCACTTCTTCTTCCGCCGTTCCGTTCATCGGTTCTGTTTCCTGCTCGGTCTGCACAACGGGAAAGCGGAGAATTTTAACGCTGGCTGCATTACGCTGAATTTTAATTGTCTCAGACGATGACATCTTCAACTCCTCCTCTGCCGGCAACAATAATTTCTCCGTTTTCTTCCAATTGTTTTACAATTAACACAATGCGGGTCTGCGCGGATTCTACTTCTTTTAATCTGACCGGACCCATAAATTGTAATTCTTCTTTCAGCATTTCCTGCGCTCGTTCGGACATATTTTTGAGAATTTTTTCTTTCAGTTTTTCATCGGCAACCTTTAATGAAAGCGCAAGATCTTTTTTATCAATTTCCCGAAGAATACGCTGAATGCTTCTGTCATCTACATACAGCAGATCTTCAAACAGGAACATCAGCCGTTTTATTTCCATCGCCAGATTTGCATCTTGTTGATCGATAAATTCTAAAATTTGTTTTGCCGTAACGGTGTTAATTTTATTCAGCACGCTTGCCACAGATTTTGTTCCGCCTAAAGAAGAAATGCTTTGGCTGATTTCGGCTTCCGCAACATTGGTGAGCACTTCTTCGATTTCCGATACAAGCGAGGGAGAAACTTTTCCGAGTGTTGCCATGCGCACCACCACTTCATTCCGCAGTTCTTCATTCAGCTCACCGAGAATTTTTGCCGTTTGATCCAGTGTTAAGTTCGAAAGAACCAGTGCAATAGTCTGCGGATGTTCTTTTTGCAGAAAGCTGGCAATCTGCTGGCTGTCCGCTTTTTTCAAAATGCCGAAGCCGGAAACCTGCGTCAGCGAGCGCACTTTATCCATAATATTTTTTGCCTGTACAGTACCGAGCGAACTTTCGAGAAGTTTTTGCGCCTGTTCAATACCGCCTTGAATAATATATTCACGCGCTTTAATGAGATTGTGAAATTCTTCATTCACCTCATCCAATTGATTGGAATGTGCCCCGCGCATATTGGAAATTTCAATAGTTAAATTTTCCACTTCATCCTGCGAGAGACCGCGCATGAGACTTGTTGCGGTTTCAACATCCAGCGACATCATTAAAATCGCTGCTTTCTGTTTGTTCGTTAAGACTCGTTCTGCTTTCATACGTTTTTACACTTGTACGTCATCTGCTAACCAGACTTTAATCAAGCGGGTTGCATCGTCGGTATTTTTCTTTATATAGTCAGCAATCTGTTCTTTGCGCTGCGTTTTTAACAATACTTCTTCCGAAATTTCTTCTTCCACCGGCGGCAGATGCAGTGTTTTCCCTTTTAACGCTCCGGACTCGTTAACATCCTGATCAACGTCATCGCTCCATTGCGAATTACGAACCTGCACTTTGAACTTCACTTTATTTAATAACGACCGGACGATAACAATTGCCGTAATCATTGCAAGGGCAAGAACAATCTTCACAATTAAATTCTGCATATTGTCATTCGTTGTATTGTTCGTCAGCAGTCCGTCGTTTGTATCTTCGCGGAACGAAACATTTACAACCGAAATATCATCATTGCGCTGCGAATCAAAGCCGACCGCCTTTTTCACAATTTCTTCAAGCTGCGACATTTCCTGCGGATCACGCGGTTTGTATTCTGTTGATTTTTCTCCGTTCACTTCTTTCGTTACCGATTTATCATTCACCATAGCGGCAATAGAAAGGCGCTTAACATTTCCGACATTTTCTATAATATGTTCAACGGTTTTATTGACTTCATAATTTGTTACGCTGTTGGAATGTGTTGAAGGGGGAAGCGAATCCCGCAGCACGGATTTATCTTCCGAAGTTTGTTCGCTTCGAACTGCCGTTTTCTCCGGATCGTACAATTCTGAATTTCGTTCAACCCGGCGGAAATCAAGTTCCGCATTCACCTGCACAACGGAATTACCCATTCCCAGCGCGCTGTTTAACATGGACTGCGCTTTGGATGCCAGATACGTTTCCACTTTCTGCTGCAATTCATACTGCGTTGAAGTCAGCGATGCCAGAGAATTTTGCCGGTTTGTTTCCGAAAGAATATTTCCGCGCGTATCAAGAATAGTGACATTCTCCGATTCTAATCCTTCAACGCTGCTTGCCACCAGATGCGCAATTCCCTGCGCGGCATCACGGCGAAGCGGCTTTCCGGTTTTTAATTTTAACACTACGGAAGCAGTAGTCGGTTTTTCATCTTCTTTAAACAGCGCTTTTTCCGGCGATACAATATGAACGCGCACTCCTTCAACTTCATCAAGATTCAAGATTGTCCGCGACAGCTCGCCTTCTAAAGCACGCCGGTAATTAACTTTTTGCACAAAATCCGAAACGCCGAAATTTGTCCGGTCGAAAATTTCATAACCAATTAAGCTTTGGTTCGGCAGTCCGGAAGAAGCAAGATCAAGGCGAAGTTCATACAACTGCTGTTTGGGAACAAGAATTGTTTTGCCGCCGTCTTCCAGCGAATACGGAACCGATTTTTCTTTTAACGACTGAACAATTTTTGAAGCATCCTGCTCGTTCAGGTTGGAAAATAAAATTCCGTAACTCGGTTTATTAAAAACCGTCACCAGCAGAATAAGAGCCGTTAACGCGGCGGCAGAAACGGCGGCAATAATAAATTTTTGCCGCGGAGTGAAACGCTGGAACAACACTGCTAATTGGTTCATACTTAAACCTGCATCCTCATAATTTCACGATACATATCAATTGTTTTGTTGCGTATTTCCATTAACAGATCGAAACTGGTTCGGGCTTTTTCTACGGCAATCATTACTTCGTGAAGATCAGAAGCTTCGCCGGTAACCATTTTTTCAATCGCTTTGCCGGCTTCATTTTGCAGATCGTTCACATCCGTAATAGTTTTGGAAAGCACTTCGCCGAACGATTGCTGTGTAGATTGCAGCGCTTTATCAACCGCTTTCTTTGATACCGTCTGTTGAACATCCGGAAGCAGCGCCAGTCCTTGGCTGATTTTCATAACTATCCTCGCGCGTCGATAATGGTTCCGAGCGCCACGTGTTTTTTCATTCCGCCGGGGCTGTACGCGGCGTAAGAACGAATCTCTTCCGTTGCGTCGGGAAAAAGTTTTTCAAAATATTTTTTTTCTTCAGGAGTAATTACTTCCTGACCGCCGACTGCGGAATTTTCTTTCAGCATTTCCGTAAACGGCACGGCGCCCGGCGCCGCAGTATTTTTCTTAATCACCGAAGTCTGCATTGACTGCAGTGAAGCACCGGCGGGCTGTATTGATTGTATTGACATTGTTATATCTCCAGACTGTCTTTTGCCATTGATTTTGATGCGTTAATTGCGGTAACGTTTGCTTCGTACGAACGCGTTGCGGAAATCATATCCACCATTTCGGTTACCACATTCACATTCGGCATTTGCACATAGCCTTCTTCGTTGGCATCGGGATGACTCGGATCGTACACCATTTTGAACGGAGAAGCGTCAACATCTTCATTCGCTTCAACGCCGCTGGCTAAGGAACCGTTATCAACTCCGCTTTCCGCGGCAAACGAAAAATGATTTTTATTTGTTGCTTCTAATTGAAAAGAATTTTTTGTAACCATTGAGGCAAAATCTTTTCCCTGCTGCTCGCTCATGTGAACAACCTTACGAACATACGGTCCGCCTTCTTCGGTGCGTGTTGTCTCGGCATTGGCAATATTTGACGCAATGGCATTCATTTTTTTTCGCTGCGCCGTAAGCCCTTTTGCGCTGATATTTAATCCCGCAAATATTCGATCAATATTCATAATGTCCCCTTAATACTTTTTTCTATTCCCATAAATGTTGAACTGAGCAGCCGCGAAGCATACTTAAACCGGATTTGATTTTTTGCCAGCTCCGCCATTTCTGTATCAATATCCACATCGTTGATTCCGCTCATCATTTCATTATTATCCGCAGCATTTTTATTTTCTTGAACAATGGAAATTCCATCTTTGCCGGCAAGACTTTCAGCGCTGGAAAGATGCCCTTTGTTCGTTGTTTCCATTTGCAGCGAAGAACCCTGCATGGTTTGATTCAAAAGATTTTCAAACTCTACGCTTTTCGATTTATATCCCGGCGTTCCGATATTGGCAATATTCGACGAGGAAACTTTCTGACGAAGCGCATACGCATCCAGCGCTTTTGAAAGCAGCGGAATTTTTGTTTCTTCAAACATGCTCATTGTTCTTCTCCTTAAATTCCAAGAGGAATATCGTTGAGATCATCGGCAACGGAATAAGATTTTTTCTTTGCAGCAGCATGTCCGGGGGAAACAAAGGCGCTGAGAATTAGTAACAGCCCCACGGTAACCATTCCTATTGTAATTGATTTTTTCATTGGCATCTCTTTTTTTATTACTTATTGCAATCAAAGTGCCAAAGATTTTGAAGAATATTTTTGAAAATAGAAGCGAATTTGCAGGTGAGAAGAAATGTTGGTGGTGAATATTAGCCAGATGCTAATTATTCAGCGGCATATTCTAAATAAACGGTTTTCGATTTGCCGCATGAACAAATAAACTCAATACTTTCAATGGTCTCGCCGTTTTTATGAAAACGAACTTCCGGCTCGCTCTCATGGATATGTTGAATTTCAGGAAAGGTAAATTGTGTTTGTTCCGATGAAGAAGTTTTTAAAATATTTCCCTCAACCACAGAAGTCGTTACATTTTCTTTGTTTAATGAAGCAAGGTCAACAAATTCAGTGCTGGAGGACTGGCCGTTCTGATTCATAAGATTTCCCTGTGGTAATTTGATATAACACCGAATGCATCTCATCCAGAGGAACAACAGCGTCGGCAATTCCTTCATCCACCACTGCTTTCGGCATTCCGTACACAACGCACGACTCTTCATTTTGTGCCGCAACATAACCGCCGCGCGCCTTTACTTTTTTCATCCCTTCCAAACCATCTTTTCCCATTCCCGTCATTATCACTCCAAGAAGAGGCGCATTAATTGTTTCAACAGCGGAGCTCACCATAATATCCACGCTCGGCCGGTATAATGTTTCTGCCGGCTGTTCTGAAATTTTTATGGCAATATCGCCGCCGGATTTTCTAAAGGTCATGTGCTTGCCGCCCGGGGCAAGAAAGACAAAACCCGGTTCCAAAATATCGTTCTCTTCCGCTTCACGCACCGAAAGAGCCGAGAAAGAATTTATTCTTTCCGCCAGTGATTTTGTAAAGCGCGGAGGCATATGCTGAACAATGGCAATACCGAGCGGAAATGATTCCGGAAGTTTCGGAATCATTTGCAACAAAGCAAACGGTCCGCCGGTAGAAATGCCGAGCACCAAAGCGCGAAAATCTCTCCGCGAAGGAGTGTTTACCATCCGGCTTTGATGCGCTGTTGACGAAGTTTTTTTTGTTAACTGCGGCAGTTCTAAACTTTTTTTTCTGCTGTTCTTTAAGCGAAGGCGAAGCGCCGCGTTTCTTCCGATGCTTTTTACTTTGGCAATTAACTCGCTCCGCTTATTGGTAATGTTCAGCGAAACGTACGAAAGATCTTTTGAAATAAAATCAACGGCGCCCAAGTTTAACGCTTCAATGGTGGCATCGGCTCCTTCGGTAGTTAGCGAACTGAACATTAACACCGGAAGAGGCATTTCATTCATAATAATTTTCAGCGCCGAAAGCCCGTCCATACCGGGCATTTCAATATCCATTGTTACAACGTCGGGACGGAATTCTTTAATTTTTTCAATTCCTTCTTTTCCGTCGCGCGCGGTGGCAACAATTTTTATTTCCGGATCAGATTCAAGCATCATGGAGATTGATTTCCGCATAAATGCCGAATCGTCAATAATAATTACCGTTACCGGTCTAATCAATGAGTTCATTGGGCTGCTGATAAAATTCCGGGGCGGCGGCGGATGTTTTCTTTGCCACTTCCATAAATTGTGCTACATCAATAATTAAGATTACTCTTCCATCACCGAGAATTGTTGAACCGGCAATACAGGGAATGGCGCCGAGATATTCGCCGAGAGATTTTATCACAACTTCACGCTGCCCGAGAAGCGAATCGACAACAATGCCGAGACGTTCTTCGGCAATACCGACAACGACAATATAATCCCACTCAGATTGTTTCTTCTGAATATCAACATTGAAGATAGTATTAAACCGCGCCAGCGGCAGCACCGAATCGCGCAGGCAAATCACTTCTCTTCCGTGAATGGTATCAATGTCGCTTTTTCGCAGACGAACAACTTCCAGTACGGAATTTAACGGAAGCGCAAAAACTTCTTTATTCGTTTCCACCAGCAGCCCTTGAATAATGGCAAGCGTGAGGGGAAGTTTAATAATAAATTTACTTCCAACGCCGACTTCCGATTCGATATCCACAATGCCTTTAAGTTTTGAAATGTTTGTTTTAACCACATCCATTCCCACGCCGCGCCCGGAAACATTGGTAACTTTTTCTGCCGTGCTGAAACCGGGAGCAAAGATAAGATTTTGCGCCTCTTTCTTGCTCATTTCAGCGGCTTGCTGTTCGGTAATTATTCCTTTTTCAATCGCTTTCTTTTTTATTTTTTCCGGATCAATTCCTTTTCCGTCGTCTTTTATGGAAATAACAATATGGTTTCCTTCGTGCTCGGCGGTAATTTCAATGGTTCCCTTTGCCGGTTTTCCTTTTGCCAGACGCTCTTCTTCGCTTTCAATTCCATGGTCGGCGGCGTTGCGGAGAATATGAATCAGCGGATCATTAATTTCTTCAATAATGGATTTATCAAGTTCCGTTTCTTCGCCGGACATTTGCAGATCAATTTCACGAGAAAGCTCGCGGGAAAGATCGCGGACCAGCCGGGGAAGTTTGTTAAACACTTTTGCAATCTGCACCATTCTGGTTTTCATCACTGCCATTTGAAGTTCAGTAGTAATTAAATCTACCTGCGAACTTGTTTCGGCAAGATCTTTCATCAGCACGTCCCCTTCAAATTTTTCGTTGAGCGTAAAGTTCAGCTGCGCCAGACGGTTTCTTCCCAACACAAGCTCGCCGACAAGATTCATCAATTCATCAAGGCGTGTTACATCAACACGAATGGTGGATTCAATAGTACGGGCGGGCTGATGATGAGCGGAATGAACTTCCTGAGATTCCCGTTCGTGAACGGCTTTTCGAGTCTCATCTTTTTTCTCCGGCTCGTCAACTTCATACGCCGACGGCTCCTCCTCCTCTTCCGAATGTATTTCCGGCGGAAGATTCTGCACCGGCTGCTCCTGAGCGGAATCATTTCCCGATGCAATGGCGGAGAGCCGTGATTTTATTTCTTCAAGTTCCAACGGCGTGCCGTTGCGCTGCTCAATGCGAAGCAGCAGTTCTTTCAACAAATCAAACGCGCGGAACATTACATCCATGCGCGCCGGAGTAACATTCAGTTCGCCGTGACGGATTTTATTCATCACATCTTCAAAACTGTGAGCAAGTTCGGTTAACTGCTCGAAGCCTAAAAATGATGAGGTTCCTTTTACGGTATGCACCGCGCGAAAAATAACATTATGCAGTTCTTTATCGTCCGGCGTTTGTTCTAACGCTACAAGATCGTTGCCGAGTTTCTCTAAAATTTCATTGGATTCTACAATGAAGCTGTCGAGAATTTCCGCCATCTCTCCGTCGTATTCTGGAAATTGAGACATACTCTGTACTCCGTTTTAACGCTCTTATGGATGTTGTGTGAATTGCGCAATAATTGAATCCGCTTCATCTTGACGTGTTGAATCTTTATTGAAACTGGCATTGCTGTCAAAATGTTTTTGTCCGTTATCTTCCACATCAATTGATTCTCTGCCGTGATATTTTCCGACAACATTATACAACTGGCGTCTTACGGATTCTATCATATGCCGAACGCCTTCAATTTGCTGCGTGGTAATATCCTGCACCTGCAATGCCATGGCAATATTCATGGAAATTTCTCTCACATCGGAAAGATGCTGACATAAATCGCCGATGGTTTTGCTGTTATCGGTGTGTCCGGCAAGTTCTTCTGCTGCCTTTGCAAAATCCGGAAATGCCGATTGTGTTTCCGCCGGCAGCTTTTTAAATTCTTCAATAAGCACAGAAAATTTTTTCTCCCGCTCTTCAACAATATCTTTAATTGAGATTAACTGCTGCTCAACTTTTTCAAAACGCTGCCCGAGTTCATCCAGCAGATTGAGAATTTCTATGGTAGCGGTTTCCGTTGCCTGTGTAACATTGGTCAATTGCTGCGATGCTTTGGGAATTTTGCTGGAAGTGTGTTCGACCGAAGTTTTTATTTCATCCAGCACCGGCATAACTTTGCGCAGCGTTTCCAGCAGCTGCTGCATTCCGGTAATATTTTCAGCTTCCGCATTTTCGGGAAGATCCTGAACGTGTACATTTTGCATAATAGGCCTGTAAAAAATTATTTAAATAAGTTATGCTTATGCAGCTTTTAATATTTGGTCAATCTTTTCTTTTAATGCTTGCGGCGTAAAGGGCTTAATAATATAATTGTTCGCTTTTGCCTGCATTGCTTCAATAACATCCGTTTTGTTGCCGCGCGTTGTTACCATCAGCACGGGAAGCATTCCGTACGCATCGGTTGACCGGATTGCCTTCACCAAATCCAGCCCGTTCATTTCAGGCATATTCCAATCCGTAATAACAAAGTTTGGATTTTCTTCCTGAAGCTTCTGCAGCGCTTCTTTTCCGTCGCCGGCTTCCACCACTGTATCGAAACCGATTACTTTTAATGCGTTGATGACAATGCGGCGCATCGTCTGCGAATCATCCACAACCAAAAATTTTACTGACATAGTCTCCTCAATGTTTATTCTGTCCAACTTAAATATTTTGAAACTTCATATTGTACTTTTTCAAGACTGAACGGTTTATTCAAATACGAGCGAACTCCAAGGCTGGCTCCGGCGTTTTTTAGGGTTTCATCTTTTAAAGAAGTAAGGATGATGATCGGCAGTTCCTTAAAGTCGGTGCTTTCACGCAGCGCTTTTACCAATTCCAATCCGTCCATATTCGGCATATTCAAATCGGTAATAAGAAGGTCCACCTGCTCTCTCGGAAGTTTTTCCAAAGCATCCATACCGTCTTCTGCCGTTACCACGCGAAATCCCTGCATGGAAAGAGAGACCGAAACAAATTTTCTTACCGTTGAAGAATCATCAACAACAAGTATTGTATGCACTGTTTTTACTCCTTTTTATAGGCAATGGCTTTTGGAAAATTTAATATTTTAAAGGCGGAAGATATTCCGTGCAGCGATTCGGCATAGCCGATAAAAAGAAATCCCCCTTTATTCAAACCGTCATACAGCTGCGAAACAACCTGAATTTTTGATTTCTGATCGAAATAGATTAACACGTTGCAGCAAAAGACAACATCAAAATTCGACATAAGCCGCATGCGGTTCTTATCAAACAGATTGAGATGTTCAAAGCGGACTAATTTTCTTGCCGCATCAACCACGGTAAAGACGCCGTTATTTTCCGTAAAATACTTTTTCAAATAATAGGGAGAAATATTGCGAATGGAATACTGACGGTATTCTCCTTTTGCGGCAGTTCGCAGCACACCGGGCGCAATATCTGTTCCTACAATTTCAATGCTGAGAGAAGGATATTTCGGTTTAATTTTTTCTAAGAATATCATCGCCAGTGTATGCGCTTCTTCTCCCGTTGAACTCGCCGCGCTCCAGACGCGAATTTTTGTTTTTCCTGCCGCAACCAGTTCAGGAATTAATGTTTTTTCAAAAATTTCAAACTGCGGCTCATTGCGGAAGAAATATGTTTCATTAATAGTAATGGCATCAAAAAGAAATTCGCGTTCTTTTTCTTTTCCGGAAACAGAAAGGATATAGCGCACATAATCTTCGTAGCTTTCTATTTGCAGCATCTGCAGGCGTTTGGAAATTCTGCTTTCCAAAAGATATTTTTTATTATCCTGAAAATAGATTCCCGTCATCGTATAAATATGGCTGCGCAGTGCGGTAAACGTCGGCTCTGCCATTGCCTGCACTTTGGACGCAAGAGAAAACGCCGGCACTCCGTTATTCTGCGGTGTGGCTGCTTGCTGCGCTGAAATCACAATACCCTCGTCGTCATTCTTATACCATTAAAACCGATTGAACAAATTCTCTAACCATCTCTTCCGGATCATCAAGATACCGCATAAGAAGTTCTCCGTTGCGCTGATGCGTTGCGTTAGAGGCAAGCTGTAAAAATTCCACCCTGCTCCAGCCGTCCATTTCATTAACTAACGGCACAATGCTTTCAAATGCTTTTTCTTCGTTGAGGAAAAAAAGCACATCAACAATAATTGAACGCAGTTCGTTATCCGCCGAATGCCAATCCTGAAGAAGAATATCAAACAGAGCATTATCTTCGCGGCTCGGCGTGTACGTTTCTGTTTGGGTGCGCTCTTTTAAATGCGGCAAAATTTTTATTAAACTTGTTTTCTTTTCATCATTGGAAAATGAAGAGTACAGCGGAAATAATTCTATAAACGGAATATTCTGCTGCAGCATAACATTTATAAGATAGGCGTCGATATCGCCGTAGGAACCGAAAAGGCGCACAACTTCCGGAAGGATTCTCTTTTTTGTAAGAGCAGTCAGCGCGCGCACTCCGGCAAACACAATCTTTTCATCTTCATCGGACAGTATTTGAATAAAATGCGACGTGTGCAGTTCATCAAACGGAAGATGATACCGCTCGGCAAGAATAATGTAGGAATAGATTAATACATGCTGCAGTCTTCCGCTCGTATCATCAATAATTTTCTCTAATTCCGGAATTGCTTTTTCATTTCCGCACTGCGCTAACGCTTCTACAAGAGCGTAGGCAATAAGCGCATTGTCTCCGTCTCTGTTTTCCAATTCGCGAAGCATGGCAAGAATAATCATGGAAAGCGACACATCGGCAATTTTTCCGAAGGCTTCGGCAACCATTACCCGCGCGTAGGGATAGCAGACATACGCTGTTGTTAATTGGGGAATAACACTGCGGTCGCGGATATTTCCCAGCGCTTCAATTGCCGCCACCACAACATTTTCATCCGCATCAAAAAACAAAGGAAGCAGTGATGAAACAGCTTTGGGAGAGCCGATTAGTCCGATGGTATCAATTGCCAGTTTTTTTACATCCGGATTTTCATGATTCACATAATCAAGCAGCGGCGCAACAGAATCATCGCCGATTTCTACCAGAAGTTTTGACGCAAGATTGCGCGTTGTAAAATTTGAATCCGTAAGATATTCCACAATGGCGAGCGCCGAAGTTTTATGCGGAAGCTGAAGAAGCGATCTCGAAGCCGCATCGCGCACTCCCTTATCGGAATCCTGCAGCGCTAATGATAAAACCGCCGACACCATTAAATTATTGCTCAGCGATAAATCTTCGGCAGCCTGCCGGCGGCGGCTTTCATCCGCATCGGTCAATAATGTTTGAATGTGTTCTTGAATTGAATTCGGTATCATTTCTCTGTTTCGTGTTCTAATAACTGCAATAATTTTTCTTCAATTTGTTTTTGCGTAATCGGTTTCAGCAGGTAGCCTGAAACGCCGAGCTGCACAACGCTTCCCACCGTTTCTTTATCGTTCAGTGCGGACATGACAACAACCGGAAGCGTTTTAAATTCCGGCTTATGACGAATACGTTCCAGCATCGTAATTCCGTTCATTACCGGCATCCACAAATCCGTAAAAACTAAATCAGGATTTACTATTTCTACAACGCGAAGACCTTCCACGCCGTCTTTTGCTTCAAACACTTCACATTCTTTTATCTGAAGAATCATCCGCTTCACCAGCAGACGCTGAGCCGTATCATCCTCAACAACCAGAATTTTCATGTTGAGCGCCTTTCTCAATAATATTATTTCTTATGAATCCGGCGCGGCGAATAATATTTACAATGATAATAATGTAATTCTCCGGCTGAATTCCATGGATGTCCGCATACCCGGCAATGCTCTCCCTTATAATCAATAGCATTGAGAAAAACCAAAAAGGGTTTTATTTCGGCATAGGATGTTGAAGTCTGTGCCTGCGGTTTTGCATAAGCTGTAGAACGCATGTGAACCTCCCCATTGTGAAAATTATTAATACTATACCATTTTCAGATTTCGTGCCAAAATTTTATTGCTATTTCCTCAATATTTTGTTCGTTTCTATCGCTTCATTGCATGTTTCATCAAAGTCGTTGAACAATATTAACCAATTGATAAATATTCTCGCTGGACGGGCTGAGTGCTTCAGTAAAGTAAGGTCGGTTTACTTATCGGGATCTTTACTGTTCTTCAACCAATCAACTCCAACGCTCTCCCAATTAGGAGTTGAAGATTCATCAACGTAGCGCTCCCATTGATAAATACCGGTCTCTTGCGCAATGCGTTTAAATTGCATTTTAATAACAGGGTTGGCAAGAATAACTACAGATCGTGTCATTCCGCGCTGTTTATAAAGTTTTTGTCCTTCCTGCATAAACTGTTGAGATTCCGGCGAGAGAGGTTTTAAAGAACGCATATCAACAAAAATATGAAAAGTATTCGGCGCTGAAAGAAGAATCTTTTTACTATCTTCCACCCATTTTTGCATTTCTTTCGGTTCTATAAAATCTCGAAACGCTAATTTAAAACCGTAATCGGTTTTGTCTATTTTATACATTGCGGCCTCCTTGTATTGTATGAATATTGATGATGTTAGTTGAGTACTGCTACTTTTCTTTTACCGTTTTTTAAACCATCTATTTTTTCTTTTGTTGTTGAAAGCTGCCGCTCGTTACTTTGCGTTATTTTTTTATCCGTTTTTTGTTCGAATGTAAACCGGTTAACAACAGCTTTCAAACCGTCGGTTAATCTATTGAGCTGTTCTGCCGCGCCGGCAATCTGCTGAATCGTGCCCGCGCTTTGATGCGCCACCGTGCTGATGGCTTCAATATTTTTTGCTATATGATCTGCTGTTGATGCCTGCTCCTCGCTGGATGAAGCAATAGTGACAACCATTTCAGTGGTCTTCTGCGAAACATCAACAATTTCCGTTAATGCGTCTCCTGCTTTTTCAGCAAGAAATATTCCGTTCTCCACTTCCTTGGTGCCGCTGCTCATTGAGTGAACGGCATTGCACGTATCGTTTTGAATCGTCGTAATCATTGTGCTGATTTCTTTTGTTGCTTTCGTTGTCCGCTCGGCAAGTTTGCGCACTTCATCAGCCACTACGGCAAAACCGCGTCCGTGTTCGCCGGCGCGGGCGGCTTCAATAGCGGCATTCAGCGCCAGCAGATTCGTTTGGTCGGCAATGTCATCAATAACAGAAATAATTTCGCCAATTTGATCGCTGGACGCTCCTAAAGTTTGCACCGTTGCCGTTGATTCATGCACAACTTCCGCAATACGTTTCATTCCGGTAATAGTGTTGTTCACCGCCGTACCGCCGGATTCGGCAACCGATTTTGCTTTTTTGGCAATCTCGGCGGAAGATAAAGCGTTTTGAGAATTTTCCGAAATATTTTTTGCCATTTCATTTATTGCGCCGGCAATTTCTTCCGTCTGGCTGGTCTGCTCTTGAGCGCCTGCCGCCATTTGTTCCGCTGCTCCGGAAATTTCGTAGGTCGCAACGGTAACTTTTTCAGAAGATTCCTGCACCTGCTTAATCAGCGTGCGCAGCGAGTTCAGCATGGTTTGATAAGCGCGGGCAAGCACGCCGATTTCATCACCGGAATGGATTTTCTTTTCCAGCATCGGCGTCTGCACAAAACTTAAATCTCCGCTGGAAACCCGCTCCGACTGCATCGCAATTTCCAATACCGGCAGCACCACAATCCGGCGGACAATAAAACGAATAACGCTGACCACCGCACCGACTGAAGCAATACCAATCAGCAGTGTTATCCATCGAATTTTTGCTTTCTGCGCCGCTACGCCGTTCAGCGAACCGGAAACGCCGAAGACCGCAACTAAATCTCCTTCTTTCTTATCCGAAAAAATATCTATCCCCGATTCGTTATGGCAGGAGGAACAGGAGGATTGAATTCTTGCCGGAACAAAAACCGCAAGCAGCTCGGAACTATCTGCTGCAATTTTTACATCAAGCATATTACGTTTCACATCAGCAGAAAATGTTTTGAACGACTGCGCTTCCGCTTGTTCCAATGCTGAAATGCCCGCCGCCTGTCCGCCGAGAAACCGGTGAAACGTCCATCCTTTTTCAACAGCATACTCTTCGGCAGCACTGTGCGTCATTGCCGTTGAGGTATGCGCCAGCGTTGCCAGCTGTTCACGAAAACCCTGCTCGGCTTGCGATGCCTGTTCACCGGCAGAGTAAAACCCCCACAGCAGAAAAACGGCGGCAACAATTATTGCGGGAATTAAAAAGAGCTTTTGCTGAACCGAAAGTGATTTCATACATTCCTCAAAATATTTTTTTCATCATTATTCTTTCTGATCAACTAATCTGCCGACCGCGTCAACAGCTTTTTTGGATTTTTGATTTTGCAGCCGCGCCGCAGCAGCTTTTTCCGAAGAATATTTTTCGTCGGTCTGTAAATTAAACTTTGCCAGAAGTTCTTGTAATACCGAAGCCGAGCGATTTAAATCTTCCGCGGTCCGGGCAATCTGCTGAGTGCCGCTGGCGGCTTCCTGTGTTACGGCGCTGATGGCTTCAACATTTTTACTGATTTGCTCCGCCGCGTGAGACTGCTCTTCGCTCGCCGCCGCAATTTGCACAATCATCTCGGTAACTTTCTGCGAAACAGAAACAATTTCCTTTAAAGATTTTCCCGCTTCATCGGCAAGAAGAATTCCTTCGTCCACCTGCTGAATTCCCTTCTGCATCGAATCCACAGCACCGTGCGTATCCGTCTGAATTTTTTTAATCATTCCGGCAATTTCTTTTGTTGCTTTCGTTGTCCGTTCGGCAAGTTTGCGCACTTCATCCGCCACCACGGCAAAGCCTCTTCCCTGCTCGCCGGCGCGCGCCGCTTCAATGGCTGCATTTAAAGCAAGAAGATTCGTCTGGTCGGCAATATCATTAATCACGCCGATTATTTCGCCGATTTGTTTGCTCGATCTGCCGAGTTCTTGAACTGTTTCCGCCGAAGATTTTACCACTTCAGCAATTCTTTTCATTCCGTGAACGGTTTCATACACAACGGCGCCGCCGGTTTCCGCTGCTTCTTTTGCTTTTTTTGCCGTCGAAGCCGTATCGCCGGAATTTTTTGAATTGCGCAAAATTGTTTCGGTCATTGATTCTACGGCATGAGCCACTTCGGAAGTCTGTGCGGTTTGTTCGTGCGCCGCCGCTGCCATCTGTTCTGTGGCGCTGCTGATTTCTTCGCTGGCTTTTATCACGGCGCCGGAAGAAGCGGAAACTTGTTCCAGCGTTTCCCGAATCTGTCTGACGAATCCGTCGAACGCCCGCTGCAGCTCGCCGACTTCATCTGCCGTTCTGCTGCTGAATGAAGAATTCAAATCAGCATTTCGAATTGCCTGTATCACATCAGCAATCGGCTGAATGGTAGATTTCTTGATAATAATTTTTAAAACCACCAGACCGGAAGCGAGAAGAATAATTGTTAACCCAACCGACCAGCCGATGGCGCTGTTTCTATGCGCATAGAGTTCGCTGCGCGAAACGGCAACCGAAACAAAACCGGCCGCCTCGCTTCCCGAAGAACGCATATAGACGGGAGACATAAAAATTTCAACCGGGTCCCCCTGCGCGGTTTCTGCGGAAAAGGATTTGCCGGAAGTTATTTTTGCAATGGTATCAAGCGTGCTGTTTTGTATCGGCGTTCCTTTTCCGTACAAACGTTTCCCGTTATTATCATAAAAAGTAACATTGCAAACGTCGGGATCTTCGTTTGCTAATTCTGCGGACTTGGCAATTAACGAAGTATCCTGCATCAGCACGCCGATCTTTCCCGCCGACGCAAGATTGGCGGCAAGACCAATTCCATTTTTATCAAACTGCTCCAGCGCTACCCCGCCGATGAAGAGAACATACAATACGCTGAGCGTTACCGTAAGCAAGAGGGCAAGCACGGCAACCGGTGTAAGAATTTTTCCTTCAAGCTTCATACTTCCTCCTATTTCACAACGTAATCAATGGATGGATTTTCTTCTTTTGGAATTGCCGCGCCGACAAAAGCGGAGATACGCTGATTAACATACGCTTTAATCTTTCCTTCTTCTTTTGTAATAAAACAGAAGGCGCCCTGCGAAAGATAACTCACATCCGGCACGCACAAGCCGATTTTATCGACAACCGTATTTTCTTTAAGAAAATCAAATCCGAAGCGAAGCATCATATCATCATCCGCAGAAGGAATGAGAATAATTTGCGCTTTCTTTTCGGAAACTAATTTTTTATAAAATTGCGCAATATCCTGCGGCTTTGTTATCTGCGCAACAAATAACTTCAATCCCTGCTGTGTTGCCGTGCGGGTGATATTGGCTATTTCTTTTTCATTCAGCGTGCTGGACATAACACCCAGCACCTGAAGATCGCTTTTCAGCGATTTTAAAACCGCTACCTGCTGGCCGAAACTGACGGCAGGCTGTGCAACTAAAACATCAGGAAGGCTTCCAACAAGGATAAGTATGAGGCTTACCAAAAGCAGCATTGAATTCCGTTTCATCGTTCACTCCTTTTTAATATTTTGTTACGTTAGTTTATTGCCCTCACCGAAACGCTGCATTCCCTAAAATCGTGTTTGAATTTCAAAAATTAATTTATCAGGATTTACGGCTCCGCCGGCATAATTAAATTTTTCGTAGTTTACTCGAAACTGAGCAAACGATAGCTTTGCAAATTCCAAAGAAACACCGGCAGTTATGCGGCTGACTTCATCCAGCGTAACGGCCGTATTCGCATCATATTGTTCATACCGCACCGCAGGAATAACGCTTTGAATTTCGCTTCCTTCAAAAACAAACGCATAGAGAACGTAAACAAAATACGCGGAAGAGGTTATTGTTCCTGCCGGAAGCGCTGAGGCGCGCATAGCAAATTCTCCGTCAACAAAAAAATTATCGCATGCCCAGTCAAAACCGAAATCGTAAATTGATACATCGGTCGTTCCGTTTTTCCCGCCGTAATAGTTTGCCGAAACATTGGCTCCTTTCACCGGCGAAACGGACAGTCTGCCGGCATACGTTGCGCTGCGATCGTCTTCAAGTTTATTTTGCCCCGTTCCGTTAAAGATTCCTGCAGTGAATTCGGACGGCACGTTCCCGTTTCCTTTGTAAGAAAGCGAGAATCCGACATCACGCAGTGCCGGCGCAACGGAGGTTAAGAGCGGACGATTGACAAAATCAAGACTTGCGCCGCCGCGTAAATTATCGGTACTGAACGGAACTTTGAATTGACCAAGCGAGAACGAAATATTTTCAACGGGAGTGATTGTGCTGTACGCATCCAGCAGAATCTGCGGATACACAGAAGAAGCGGAGGTGAGAATTTTTTTTCCTGAAAGCGTATCCGATGAGGCTGCAAATTTTCCGAGCGGCGCCGCATCAACCAAAAATTTATACGAAGCAAATTGATTAACATTACCTGCAACGCCGACTCTCGCCATTTTTACCAAAAACTGCGATTGATGTGTTGAAAAATCCGACTGCTGCCATGTGCGAATGTAGCCGGAAAATTTCGGCGTGGTATTCACTGTTTTTTCCTGCGCGCCGGCAAAACAAATAGTGAGCGCTGTAAGAAGGAATACCGATTTCCATTTTTTCATATATTTTTCTTTTCCATTTTAAAATTGTGTATGATAATTCTTTCTGATGATTTTTTTTAATTGGTTTCATATTGAATTTCAGGCTGAGAAGAATATGCTTTGACTCCATTCTTTTCAGCGGTTGCCGTTCGATGAACCGGTTTTGCCGTTCGCGCTTCGCCGTTCAGTTGAAACTGCGCCAAGAGTTGCTGCAATCCTTCCGTAAGTCTATTTAAATCTTCCGCAGAGCGGGCAATCTGCTGAGTGCCGCTCGCGCTTTCCTGCGTTACAACGCTGATTCCTTCAACATGTTTGCTGATTTCTTCCGAAGCGCTTGCCTGCTGCGCGCTTGCCGCCGCCACGCTTTCAATCATTCCGGCAACAGTTAGGGAATTGCTGACGATATTTTCCAGCATTGTTCCGGCTTTCCCCGCCAGCGTAATACCGGCTTCTACTTCCTCTGTTCCTTTTTCCATTGAAGAAACCGCCTGGGTTGTATCAGTTTGAATCTGCCGGATCATTGAAGCAATTTCTTTTGTCGCTTTGGAAGTCCGCTCCGCTAATTTTCTTACTTCATCGGCAACAACGGCAAACCCGCGTCCCTGGTCGCCGGCACGCGCCGCTTCTATGGCGGCATTTAACGCCAGCAGATTTGTCTGGTCGGCAATTTCATCAATCACATCAATAATTTCTCCGATTTGCTTGCTCGATTCGCCGAGAATTTTTACCTGTGAAGCGGATTGATTGACGACATCGGAAATACTTTTCATGCGGCTCACTGTCTGGGTAACAATTTCTCCCCCTTTCAGCGCGGCTTCTTTTGCTTCATGAGCGCCGCTTTCTACATTTCGAATGTTGTCTAACGTTGCGGTCAGCGTTTTCGTCATTTCTTCAATGGCGGCGGCAACTTCACCTGCCTGCGAACTTTGTTCATGCGCGCCGGCGGCAAGTTCTTCAGTCGAAGAACTGATTTCCGTGCTGGCGCTCGCTACCGCTGCAGAAGTTTCGGTAACCTGCAGCAGCGCATTTTTAATCTGATCAACAAAACTGTTGAACGCTCTCTGCAAATCTCCAATCTCATCGAACCGGTTGGAATGAAACCGGAAATTCAAATCGGCATTCAGCATTTTTACCGCTACTTCTTTTACCGGATTTGCCACCGCGCGGATAACCAGAAAACCGATAATTCCTGTTCCCCAAAAAGCAATAAAAGAAATAATCCACATATTGCGCGAAGCTTCATCGCGCGATGTTTCGGCGCTGAGAAATTCCTGTTGGGAAACTTCTTCAACCGCTTCGGTTAATTGATCAATAACATCACGCGCTTTTTCAAAAGAAGCGTTCGCTTCACCGAAGGATAATTCTACCGCCCGCTCTCTGTTCCTCCCCGATTCGAGCAGTGCGGTTATTTCCGTTGATTTTTCTTTCCACTCCTGATACGACGCATCATACAAAGGAAGAAGCGTTTTTTCTTTTTCTACTTTGGGAAGCGCTTTATATTTTTCCCACCGCTCAAACGCCTGGCGGATATTATCGTTTTGATCTTTTTTGAGATCATTAAATTTTTTTGTTCCCGGCTGAGCAAAAAATAATGACCGTTCCGCAACCAGCGCCTGCTGCATATCCCTGTCGATTTGCAGAATAAGATCCGTTCCGGGTAAGCGGACATTCGTTATCTGTTCGGTGTTTTTATAAATTGAACCGATATCGTTATTTAATATTGTTGCGACCGAAGTAATGCCGATTAACGCAACCAGAATAAGAATTGTTATTTTTATACTTAACTTTAAATTGTTAAACCACGCCACCGCTGCCTCCATTTTTTTGAATATTAATGTATTGTTACTGTGTTGATATTTTTTTGCGCGCAAAAGAATTTCACAACTCTTCTGCGCAATGGAAAACATAAAGCATATCGAATACTTTGTCATTCCGAATGAAGCCACAAAGTGGCGAGTGAGGAATCTCACTCTCGATTACTTTGTCATTCCGTCTACGACTCGTAGAGAGAGCAGCGCGACGAGGAATCTCATTCTCGAATGCTTTGTCATTCCGAGTGTAGCCCGGAGTGGCAAGCGAGGAATCTCACTCACGAATGCTTTGTCATTCCGAGTGTAGCCCGGAGGGGCAAGCGAGGAATCTCATTCCCGAATATTCATCACTCTTTAGATTCCTCTCCGGCAAAAAGCGCCGGATTCGGAATGACAGTGAATAACCAGTAGCAAAATATTTCACTCTCGAGCCCTTTGTCATTCCGTCTACGACTCGTAGAAAGGAGCAGCGCGACGAGGAATCTCATTCTCGAATGCTTTGTCATTCCGAGTGTAGCCCGGAGTGGCAAGCGAGGAATCTCACTCACGAATGCTTTGTCATTCCGAGTGTAGCCCGGAGGGGCAAGCGAGGAATCTCATTCCCGAATATTCATCACTCTTTAGATTCCTCTCCGGCAAAAAGCGCCGGATTCGGAATGACAGTGTTTATTTTCTCTTAGTAATTTTCCACCAGATGCCCGTTCTCACTCACCGCCTTGCGGGATTTCGGCGCAAAGCTCTTCTGAGTTTTCTTCACCGGCTGTGAACCTTTATATTCAGCTCCCCCAAGATTGAACTTCGATAACAATTCCTGCAAGTTCACCGTCAATCGGTTTAAGTCTTCCGCCGTGTGAGCTATCTGCTGCGTCCCGCTGGCGCTCTGCTGCGTTACCGTTGAAATAGCTTCCACGTTCTTGCTGATCTGCTCTGCCGCGCTCGACTGCTGCTCGCTTGCCGCCGCTATCTGCATTACCATATCAGTCAACTGCTGGCTCACTCCCACAATCTCCCGCAGCGAGTCTCCTGCCTTATCCGCAAGCGCTATGCCGTCATTCACCTTCTGCGTCCCTTCATTCATCGACTGCACCGCGCCTTTGGTATCTTCCTGTATCTGCTTTATCATTGATGCTATCTCTTTGGTTGCTTTCGTCGTCCGCTCGGCAAGCTTTCTCACTTCATCGGCAACAACGGCAAAGCCTCTTCCCTGCTCTCCGGCTCGCGCCGCTTCTATTGCCGCATTTAAGGCAAGAAGGTTCGTCTGGTCGGCTATATCATCAATCACGCTGATAATCTCTCCGATCTGATCGCTTGAGGTGCCGAGCGCTTTTACTGTCTCAGCAGATTTGTTTACTACTTTTGCTATATCATTCATTCCCTGAACCGTCTCTTTTACAATATTCCCGCCGGCTTCTGCCGCTTCTTTGGCTTTCTTTGCCGTGCCGGCTGTATCATTAGCGTTCTTGGAATTTTCACTGATGGTTTTGGTCATCTCTTCTACCGCCGTGGCAACTTCTCCTGCCTGTGAGCTTTGTTCCTGCGCACCGGCTGCCATCTGCTCGGTTGAAGAACTAATCTCTGTGCTGGCGCTCGCTAAGGCGCTGGAGGCTTCGGAAACTTGAAGCAGAGTCTCTTTTATGGATACAACAAACTTATCGAACGAGCGCTGCAGATCTCCTATCTCGTCTTTGCGCGCGCTGTTGAACTGCGAGTTTAAGTCCGCATTCTCAATGTTGTTGACGACTTCCTTCACCGGATTGGCTATGACGCGTGAAATAAAATAACCGAGTCC
>JACFMZ010000004.1:0-40367 GCA_019455105.1 Bacteroidota bacterium
TGGCGAAGCAGAATTATGTTCTGCCTGAACATATAAATTTTCGATATTAAATAAATTATAGCCTTTAATGCCTAATTGGTACGCTAATTTATTTCCCCAGTATCCACGATTATGGATATATTCATTATAACTCATTTCATCTATCAATAACTGCCCATAGGTTATTAAATTTTCTGGTATTTTATATTTTATGTTAATACCCATTAACACATTATCAGGAGAGCCCAGTGAATATTCAATCGGACGAAAAAATATTACAGGGTTTAAATATTGCCAATCAAATCCCCGATATCCATATGTAGAATCCATTTCTTTCCAAATAACCGATTCAAAAAAACCAATTGAAAGACGATTCGTTACATTCCAATCTAGATAATGAAAGACACCGTATTTTTTTTGCCATACATGATTAATACTGTTAAATGCCGAATCAATATCTTGAAACTGAGCCCACATAATAAAATATTGCAAATCACCGAAGTAACCATTTAGTCTTAAAAAGGGATAATTAAATCCTATGTCTGAAAGTAACATCGATCGATATCCGTCTCCGATAAAATTTTTATCGTGCCCGAATTGAACAGAAAAATAACGAGAAATGTTATACAATAAAAATCCTGAAGCATAGCCATAATCGTATACCCCCGGAGTATTTAATCGTCGAAATCCCTGACCGGGAATAATCAAATCCTTATTAACAATTGAATCAAGATAATTGGGAAATTTCGCTAGTGTTTCAAAATATTGAGCTCGCACAAATAAATTCTCTTCTATTCCAGCATTAAACTCAACTCCGCGACTGTTAACCCATGAGGTTTTATTATTATAAAAATCTTGTTGTAGAATAAAATCCGGAAAGAAATCTGCTGTCCACCAATACGATTTTTTTTTTGATTCAAAGAGATGTTCATCAAATATTTTTCTTTCAACCCATGAATTTCCCTGATAATAAAAATTATTTCCTACTCTAAATATCGAATCAATGCTGATATTTATCCCGGAATGTGATAGATCCATCGGAAGTATTGACGAATGCGATAAATTTGAGTCTGAATAAATGTAAGGTGAAATACGATTCAAAACGTTATGAGCCAACGGAATACTATAGGTTTGTGAATAAGATAAATTCAGGCCAACTACAGCAAAAAAAAATATTTTGAATATTTTATGAAACAAACTTTTTAATAAATTATATTTATGATTTTTTTATTGTATTGAGAAATTACTCTGAAAGAAGTTCGCAGTATCTTTTTTCTAATGTTTTAATAATTTTATCAAGGTTAAAACATTCTTCTGCTTTCTTTCTAGAATTTTTACCAAATCGTAATCGTTTAGATGGTTGAAGGAGTAAATATTTCATCGCCTTATATAATTCTTCAGGTTTTCTTGGCTCTACTAAAATACCATTAAATTCATTTTTAATGAGTTCGGGGATTCCGCCAACATTTGTCGCAATGATTGCCTTCTCCATCGCCATTGCTTCTATTATCGCAATTGAAAGCCCTTCATGCAATGATGGTAAAACAAAAATATCAAATATTGCCAGATAACTATTAATATCTTTTTGTGTTCCTGTAAAAATAACAGAATTATTTATTCCCGAATTTTTGGCCTCTTTTTCTAATTCCTCTCGATAATTTCCATCTCCAACCAGCACGAGCTTTATTGTCGGGAATTCATTTACTAATTGTTTTACCGCCTTAAGCAAATATATATGTCCTTTGCGGATATCTAATCTGCTTATACATCCAATAATCGGGATATCCTCTTCTATTATTAATATTTTTTTTAATTGTTTATTACTATCATTTAATTTAAAGCGGTTTAGATCCACACCATCATACAGCACTTCAATTTTATTCTTTGGAATTTTCCCAATGCTAACCAAACAACCTTGAACTGCCTGTGAAATTGCAAAAATTTTGTTATCAATAAAATGAGTTAAACGATAAAGCCAATGAATAAAAAAATATTTTTTTTGCCAATTCGAAGTATTGTGTTCGGTTGACACACAGATTTTTATTCCGGCAATTTTGCCCGTTATTCTTCCAATCAGTATTGCATTGATTAAATGATTGTGAAGAATATCAAAATGTTCAGCGAATAATATTTTTTGAAATTTAATTATGCGAAATAAAAGAAAATGAGAATAATCAGGCAGCGCTATAACTTTAATCCCTGCAGATTCAAATTCTTTTCGCAGCGTGCCGTTTCCTTTTAAATAACAAATAGAAACATCAAATAGATGTAAATCAATTTTTCGTAAGGAGGAAAGAAGCAGTTGTTCAGCACCGCCGATGTCAATTCCCGAAATAAAGTGAAGTAATTTTATTCTTTTCACTTACGAAATGCCTTTCAGTAGTTTCCATAATACGGTTTCTCGTAAATAATAGAATAATGAGGAGCACTTAAATTTAAATTTCAAAAGAGAATCATTAAGATAAACCCCTGTTCTTCTTAATGTATAAACAGTATTTGGAATATTGCTTCGAGGTGGCGTTACAACGGCAATACAATATCCTGCTTTTTTTACCGCATCAATAACAAAATTCTCTAAATTTCCATAAGGATAACAGAACGATATTACTTCTTCACTTATATATTGTTCAAGAATCTGTTTAGATTTTGTCAACTCCTTTTCTACCAATTCTTTTGAAAGTTCTGCTAAATAAGGATGGCTAAGCGTGTGTGAGCCGAATTCTATGCCGGCTTTCTGCATTTCTTTTATTTGTCGTTCGGTTAATAAGAAATCAATATCTTCAGGCTGATACAATTTAGGGGAAGAAGAAAAATATAAATCATTCTCGGAATTTATATAACCGGCAGTTAAAAATATTGTTGCCGGCACATTTAATTTTTTAAGAATTGGGAAAGCATATAAATAATTGTCCCGATATCCGTCGTCAAATGTAATGCAAAATACATTCTTTGGCGATTTCCCAATCAAAATATAGTCGCGATACAATTGTTTAAGAGTTATTGCCTTCCAGCCTTTTTGGAGGAAATATTTTAATTGAAGTTCAAACTGACCTTCTGTTACAGCAAGCGTCCCTCGAGTAACAGCAATATCATGCGGTAAGATTCTATGGTATGCGAGAATTCGAAAATGATTCATTGAGGTTTCTTTAGAAGATAAATATTTGAAGAACTTCCGAATAAATAACTTAATATATGACGTTGGTTATTTGATAATCTTTTTCCGAAGAATCCATATCCGCTGCAATAAATTGCAGATGATTTAATTTCTTTAATAACCCAACCCTTTCGATTAAAAAGATTTTTCCAATAATACCTGCTGAAATAGAATATTTGTGTAAAACAATTATCCTGTTTCGATAAGGCATGTGGAATCAAAGCTTTAATAATTTTTTCTTTTAACGTGAATTTTTTTGTCCTCTGAATTATTGATTGCTCATGTCCAAAAAGTAATGACGATTTACTTATCACGGCAATAATCATTTTAATCAAAAATACATAATGATAGATAAGATTCCATAATGCATATCCAACCGATGGAATAATATGCACAGCATATCCGCCGGGTCGAAGTACGCGCATAATTTCCTCTTGAAATGAAATTTGTTCTTTAACATACATTAAAGAATGAGATGAAAAAATTAAATCAAACATTTCTCTATTAAAAGGGAAATGTTCCCCATCATATAATTCAACGTTAAAAACACGTGAATTCGAATAAATACTCTCTTTAACATCTATTGCAGTTACTAAATATCCTTTCTCCGAAAACATTTTTGCCTGCCATCCCGCTCCGGCACCAATGTCAAGTATATTTGTAATCTTTAATGGATACAATAATTCCATTACTTTCTCAAGTTCATATTTTCGAAGCTCTCGTAAATAGTTCTCATCCATTACAATATCTTAAAATTCAAATGTCGAAATATTATCTGAATTAAATCAGTCTTATATATTTTAAATATTCCAAAACATACACCAAGCAAGCAAAGATATATTAAGCTCAATAAAATTATCGAGGTTATTGATGAGGATAGCAAAACAATACAACTAACGGCAATAAATGAACTAATTGATATTTTAAGTAAAAAAACATAATCATAGGTATATCCAATGTAATATGAGGCAAGATAATATTCGATAATTGTCGATAAAACAAATGAACTGCCAATAACAGCAATTGCGCCAACAATTTTATAATATGGGATAAATAAATAATTTATTATAACACTCAAAATTCCTATACATAAACGAACAGCTAAAACCTTATTTTCCTGCTTCAAAGAAAATAAGATAGTTGCATTAAAATCTCTTGCAAACAACGCTACAGCAATAATATTAATCGACAAAAATGTTCTAAAAACCGGTGCTGCTGCCAAATATTTATCGGAGTACAGCAGCGTAATTATTTTTTCGGCAAACAGGATACAAAATATGCTGACTGGAATTATGACTAATTGAAAATATTGAATAACAATTTTCCTCGCATAGTGTAATTTAGACTTATCTTTTGTCGCCAACTCGGAAGCAACAGAAAGTCCAATTCCGGTAAATCCAAGGGCAAACAATGATTCAATCATTACCTCAAGAGAATAGCCTATATCGAAATAGGCAACGTCTGATACTGCTCCTAAATGGTGGCTTAATAACAATATGCCTGCATATTTTCCAAGCAAAAGTGCTATAATTGAATTAAAGTAAATTGATATGCTAAACGATAAAACAGACTGATACTCAAGCTCTCCTTTTTCTTTCGATAAAGATTTATTTAAAAAGATTATTAAAACAAAAAAAGTTAAGACTCCAATAATTGAATAAAGAGTCAGTAATTCTAATAACCCATATCCTGAATAAAGAAGTACGACAGTGATTCCGATAGTGGTAAGACGTGATAAAAAATTTATAAAAAAAATTAATGCAGTTTTAAAGTGTGCAATAAAATAACTGGATAGAAAGTTAATAAAACTTTGAAAACTGATATAACTTATGATATATACTGCATATTTTGCCGCATATGGATTATTAAAAATGACTTTAATTTCATCCTTAAAGAAGTAAAATATTATACACACAATTAATATAATTAAAGTTCTTAATTTAAAGAGAAAGAGCGTCAGTGATCTAATATTTTGATACTTCTTTTCTGCATTATATTGTGAGACGTACTTTACTAAAGTATCATCAAATCCTCCGGAAACAATGAGAATTAATAGTGCTGCAATACTCATTGTAGCAACATATCCGCCGTAATCATGTGGAACCATCATACGTGCAATAATTAAACTTAACAGATAGGTTAAGCCGATATCTGTTATCTTCCCCAGATGATTCCAAAAGAACCCATCAATTGATTTACGTAAAAGACTCATTGATTTATTTAGTAAACTCCAATAATTTTCCGCTTCCGGCATTGATGGTCAGCCAAAAACCATATTTTCCATTCATATTAACTACCGGAAATTGTTTTCCATTCTCTGATAGATTTTTTATTATAATCTGCTTCATACTGGAAAGAAATTTTGTTTCATCTAATTCAATAAAGAATTTTTCTTCTTTCAGCCGATTTTTATTAACAACGATCATAAATATATTTGGCAATTTTTGATGTTCAAATATTCCAATTAGAGCTGCATTGTTATTAATATTTTTAACGATTTTAAACTGACGCTCCTTCTCCGATAATATGGAGTCTTGAGTATTAATTTCCTTGATCCCATACCTACTAAATCCATTAGTATTTTTACTTGAAAACATTTTTTCGGTTAATTTACCGGAATCATATTTTGTACTTCCGTGATACGTACCGCGTGAAGTTAATTGTAGCAAAATATCTCCTATTGACAAAATTTCACGATTGAGAGTTGCAATAACAGGATATAAATCTGTTTCATTCCCCAATGCATCTAAAACTGCATTCTCTTCATGCCATCCATTATTATTAATTGCTAGGGGAGGATTCCAAAAATTATAATACAATATCCCCTTACATCCGTATGCCAGTGAAGCATAAACTTGCAATCGAATATCGCTTTCTTTTGCTCTTCTGTAATATCTATGGGAATACGAACTCCAATGCTTATGAACTAAAATCCAATTCCAAAATGGAATATTTGTTTCAACGGATTTTTGTCTGAATATTTCTAAATTATAATAGAAATCATTCGTCCAATCAGAATTTATTTCATCATTGAATTTTGAAGCCTGCACATCATCCCAAACCGGATAATTATCATAACTTAATACTCGAGGCTTTGCTAATGTGATCCATTGAGAAACATATGATTCATAATTCCGGACAGCTGATGCCCCAAAAATATTTACATAAAAGAGCTTCTTATTAAACCATGAATTTGTATCATCTGTTGAAAACTTCTGAGACCAATTTGCAAAATACGAGAACTCAGATTCTTTCGGCTCATCAACTGAAATACCGTAACAATATCTCGAATCATATATTCTTTCCAGAACAGCAGGCGTGCCATAATCAGCAGCATTCTTTATTCGATAATCATAAGTAATAAAAGATATTTTTTGCCGATTTGATTCTCTATTTATTTGCTCCAATGCATTAAGAAAATTATTGTAATAAGTTCTTTCATTTGACGGCGTAAGAGTCGGAGTAAACGATGAACGTATTATTGTGAAATCTGCATTAAATATTTTTTTTATAAACTCATACAGGAATACAGCTGTTGGCTCCCGATAATTATTATTTTTAGAATCAAATATATATCGCGGAATATTATTTGCGACAATCGGAAACCGATAACCGTCGACTCCCGGAAAATTCCACTGATGTTTTAACATAATATTTTGCTGGGCAGCTAAATTAGAATTTAATAAAGCTGCCAAGCTGAATAAAACAAATCTTAACCGTATATCAAGAAATTGAAAAAATAATTTCCTATTTCGTTTATCTACATTCACTTTATCTATAATATTAAATCCGAAAAAGAAAGTATGGCATTGTCTTGTTTATCTTTCAGAGCTATTTTTTCTGCAGCCTTTATCGTAGAAACGGCAAACCCAGCATAAATCCAAAATGAAAATAGCGATATAAACGTATGATAAAAAAAACCCTGGATAAGATATGTTGCTAACAGAAAGCTATGACCGATTAACAACGGTTTGTAGAAACGATCATTAGTATTTTTTATTGATCGAACAAGCTCCTTAAAGAAGCTGTAAAAAAACCAAATGAACCCGATTAAACCAAAAATTCCCTGTTCACAAAATACTTCAAGAAACCAATTATGCATTGAAACGGTAAATCCCTTTTGTTCATACATCTCAAGCGTCATGGACATAGCATTTTGCATATAATTTGAAGCATAAAAATTTTGAAAATTTGTATATCCAATACCGAACAACCAATTTTTTTTAAGAATATCAATACCGCCAATTAGAATTTGTAATCTATTAAAAGTAGATAGTTCTAAAACGGCAGATTGTGCATTACTTTCAATACGAAGAATAAAAATTATAATAATAGCAACAATACAAATTATTAAAACTACGCTAATCGTAAGAAACTCTTTTTTTCTATTCTTTAATAAAAAAGCAAAGACGATTATCCCAAACATTAAAGTCAAAAGGCTACTTCGTGACAAGGTTAATACCAGACAAATTAACGCTAATAGGCAAAAAATTATAAGATGATTTTTTCGAAAAGTATTAGTTGTATCAAAAAAATAAAAAGACAGCATATAAAAAATTCCGAATAAAAGAAAACGTGCAAAAATATTCGGATCATGGAATATAGACGATAATCTTGTAAAGCCAAATAATGACGGTGAAAAAAATGAGAGAAGAACTAAAATAATTGAAAGAATAATGGTCCAGTAGAACGAATAGATCAAATAACGAGCTATGCGCACCTGAAGAGTTTTTGTATCAAACCAGAAGGGAATAACATAGAATGTAACAATGAGAAGAGGATAGGTAAGAACGCTAAACAGCGCTCTTGTAAATATCATTTGAGATTTAAGTAAAGAGAATACAACAGATATAACTATCGTCACCGTATAGAGCAATAGTGGTTTTTCAAAATTTAATGAAGGAAAACGTAATAGCGCTTTTTGCTGAGATAAAATGATAAGGGTATAAATTGCAATATATCCTATAATAAATCTTAATAAAGCATGTCTTATAATATTAAGTATTGTATTATCAGTAAAATCAAATATTGGCAAAAAGAGAGTAAGGAAAAGAATTAATTGAATTGGCGTTATTGAAGAAATAGAAGTAATGATTGACAATACTATTTTTTGAATTTTCATTACTTTTAAAAACTTTTTGTTATTAAACTAATTTTATGCGCATTAGAACAATTTTCAAAAAATATCGAGAATAAGTTTTTATCTTTTTTTAATATGAAAATCCTGTTTAAGCGTTGTATAGATCGTCAGAATTTTCTGATATTTTTGAGGGGACAAAACTTTAATATTTTCCACGTGTTCTAAAATAAGAACTATCGCAATCGAAAATACAAAAGAACCAAAGAAACCTACAAATGCAATAACAAATCTTAATGGTTTTGCTTTTTTGGTAGGAATTATTGCTTTATCAATAACAAGAATACTTGGAGTTTCTCTCTTTTCCTGAATTTTTGCTTGTTCAAGCAATGTAACAACAATTTTTAATAATTCTGTTTGTATTTGAATTTCTCTGTACAGTCGAACATATTTTAAGGCAAGCTCCGGAGTTTTTGAAAAAGGAATAAAAATATTTTGTTCTTTTGACTGTGTTCCATCAATCATTTCATTAAAAGATTTATTGATTTCGGCAATTTGAATTTTTAATTGTTTAATTTCGGGTGAATCTTTGTCGAACATCTTTTCTTTAATTCCTAAATCAATTTCCTTCAATACTAACTCAGATTTTAGTTCCGCCGCAGACTTTATTGCTGCCTGTGTTTGAGCATCAATACTATAGACTCTGTATTTCTCTTGAAAATGCTCCATTGAGTCTTCTAATACACTAATATCATGGAAGGTTTGCCGATAACGATTTTCAAGATGTTCACGACTATTTTTTGCTGCCTGTGCATTAACATTAGTGTAAACTTTATTCAGCATTTCGATATAATATTCCGTTAACTGTGTCGCAAACGCCGGATCTTTATCATAAATACCTAAGGTAATTATTTCAGCCAATATATTTGGCGTAATTACCGTATTGCCTTTTAGCACTTCACGGGCATCTTCAATCTTCTCAACACGATACCTCTCTAAAAGTTTAAATTTTTTGATAATAGAATCTTGAACAGTTTGAGAGTTAAGCAAAGCTGTTAAATAATTAATTTCGCCGCCGCCGCTTGAAGGCATTGCAAAATCTGCTAAACTGCCAAGGCTCGCAAAAGCACCGGATGATTTTAGTAAATTCCCAACGTTTAAACTAGATGAAGACGCCCCTTTAATACTTGAATATGCTATATAGTATTTCGGTAAAATAAGAGCTATAACTATTGACAAAATCAGACCTAAAAGTGTCGTGAAAAATATAAATTTTCGCCTTTTCAGAAGTTTTAATAAAAAATCTAAGAAGATTTCGCTTGCTTTATCTGAATGAGTATCCATAGTAATTTCTTATAAATTATCTTTACTGTTTAATCAATAAATACAATGTTGCTACGGTTCCTAAAATTCCAAACACTTTGCTGTACACATCTAAATAATAGGCAAAAGTGCGATACGGTTCTTTTGGTATCCAGACATAATCACCTTCTTCAATTGTTGTTTTCCCCGGATCTACCCATTGACGCGTTGAGGCTTTAATAATCTTTATATCGCCGGAACGGGCATCATCAGTTAATCCGCCGGCTTTTTGAATGTAATATTTATAATCCTTCCCTTCTGCAAAAAGAATATGTCCCGGTGTTATCACCTGACCAAAAACATACACGGTTTTTTTCTTCACAGCAATGTTTATATAATCGCCGTCGCGAAGAAGAATATCTTTCGCCGTATTTTTATTTTGGAAGAGATCATAAAAATCTGCCACTACTAATTCCCGATTAATACGAATATCGGTTTCAAGATAATAATACGCACTGTCCTCAGAAGTAAGTCCGCCTCTGCCGCTTTCTAACCGCTCGATGGAAATATCACTCGGGTTAACAGAGCGGCGAAAGAGTTGTGAATTATTAAGTGATGCTCTTTCGGTAAATCCCCCTGCCAACGCAATCACTTCGCTTAAATATGTTGAGTCTTTGGTAATTGGATAAAATCCCGGAAACTTTACCTCTCCATGAATTTCCACCTTGGCATCCCTATTATTTATATAAATAGGATAAACAGTAATTCTATCACCGCGGTGAAGGATAAAATTCGGTTCGCTGCCATTGATAATTTTTCTTAAGCTGACATGAAATGTTGTTGTTTGCTGCAAGCTGTCAATTCTTGTGATAACAATATTATCGCTGTCGGCAAGAGATGTTGTGCCCCGCGCAATTTTTATTGCAGTAAGTAAACTATCCCCTTCAGCATATTCATATTGTCCTTCCTTATTTACTGCTCCATAGACACCAAAGAAATCACTTTTTATATTTTTTTTAGGAGCAATAACCACATCACCATCCCTCAGTAAGGGATTATATAACGTATTTAGTGTTGCATAATATTTTTCTAAGTCAGCCGATGAGGTTGTTCCGTTCTTATGAAGAATAATAATGTTACGCTGCGCAATAAGAGAATCACGTTTTCCTTTTTCATCAAGATAATTTACCACAGCATCAACACGCTGAGTTGACTGTACATAAAATGTCATTTCATTTTTTACAGCGCCTCGAAGAGTAACACTGAAGGTGCGCGGCTGCAATAACGTAAAGGAAGAAATTCCCGATAAGTATTTCTTTTTAATTTCTTGCAATGCCAGTGTTTTTGCTTCTTCTAATGTCTTACCGGAAATATTGAATTCGCCGACAGTCGGAATAATAACTGTTCCTTCCGGCGTAACCGGTACTTGAAAATTTATCGGCGCCGCCGCCCAAATATTTACGCTGAAAACATCCCCGGGTCCCACAATATATTCCTTCGGGTCAACCGGTCCGTCTTGAATTGCCGTTCGCAGTAACGGCGATTCCGTTTGTTTCATCTGAGTCTGAGGCGTAGTGTTATTATTCTGCCGGTCAGAATTTTTATCAAACAACTGAGCGTGGCCGTTTACGGAAAGAAGAAAAACAATTACAATGCTGGTAAATATTCTCATGAAATTCTCTTATCGCTTTGAATATTGTGTTTCATAATATTTTAAATATTCGCCGGACATCACCCGCTCCCACCATCTCCGATTGCCGACATACCAGCGCACCGTCTCCACAATTCCTTTTTCAAATGTATGAGCAGGTTCCCAACCGAGTTCATTCTTAATTTTTGAGGCATCAATGGCATAGCGCCGGTCGTGTCCGGGGCGGTCTTTTACATAGGTAATAAGTGATTCCGGCTTCTGAAGTTCTTTTAAAATTGTTTTAACAATTTCAATATTCGGTTTTTCGTTGTTTCCGCCGATGTTATAAACTTCGCCGAAAACTCCTGTATGCAGAACCGTGTCAAGCGCCGAGCAATGGTCTTCAACATACAGCCAGTCGCGGACATTCATTCCATCGCCGTACACCGGAAGCGGTTTATCGTTCAGCGCGTTGGCAATAATTAACGGAATTAATTTTTCAGGAAATTGATACGGACCGTAATTATTCGAGCAGCGCGTTACAATTCCAGGAAAACCGAAGGTGTGTTGATACGCCAAGACCAGCAAATCAGATGATGCCTTGCTTGCCGAGTACGGACTGTTCGGGTGAAGCGGCGTCGTTTCGGTAAAAAATCCCGCAGCGCCGAGCGAACCGTACACTTCATCGGTAGAGACATGAAGAAATTTTTTTATACCGGCTTCACGACTGACTTCTAATAAAACATTTGTGCCGACAATATTGGTGTGAATGAAAACAGACGGTCCTAAAATACTTCGGTCAACATGTGATTCCGCTGCGAAATGTACAACTGTATCAATCTCATATTTTGTGAAAATATCATTCACTTCGGATTTATTTGTAATATCCCCTTTTACAAATGTATAATTTGCAGAATGCTCAACTTCAGATAAGTTTTCCAAATTTCCGGCATATGTTAATGCATCAAAATTAATAATGTTATACTGAGAATACTTTTTCAGCATAAAACGAACAAAGTTACTGCCAATGAAACCGGCGCCGCCGGTAACGAGAATATTTTTCATGAATTTACAATTAAGATTGTGAGACTTGAGAATTTACAAAATCATCACTGGTTTTCAAAGAAAACTCTTACCAAAGATGAGCAATAAAAATCGTAGCAATGTGGCGGGTATTTTTCTCCTTATTTCTGCGATAAATTTACATTTTTTCCGGATAAGAAACACCTAAAATTTTACATCCGTTGGCAATAACTATTTTTGCCATTAAACAAAGTGTTAATCGCGCCTGCATAAGATTTTTATCGTCATTAATAACGCGATGTTCGTGATAAAAACGATGAAATGATTCCGCCGCTTCTTTAAGATATGTTGTTAAACGATGCGGTTCGAATGAAAGCGCGCATGATTGAATAATTTCAGGCAACTCAATAAGAATTTTCAGTAAATCAATTTCTTCTTTTTCTTTTATTAATGAAAAATCTGTTCTCCGTAAATATTCACCGGCATCGGGCGGCGTAAATCCTTCTGAAACAGCATGGCGCAGAATGCTGGCAATTCGCGCGTGGGCGTATTGTAAATAATAGACAGGATTTTTATCGGACTGTTCTTTTGCAAGTGCTATATCAAATTCCAAATGTGTATTGGCGCTCCGCATAACAAAGAAATAATGCACGGCATCCACGCCGACAAGATCAATTAAATCATCCAGCGTAAAAACTTTTGCATTGCGTTTAGACATTTTAATAAGTTCATCGCCGTTTACAAACGAAACCATTTGATGAATAATTACTTTTACCGAATCAGTCTTATAGCCCAGCGCTTCCACTCCGGCAAGAACATCGGGAATGGTGGCAATATGATCTGCACCGAAAATATCTACAATTAATTCAAACCCGCGTCGAAATTTTTCCCGATGGTACGCAATATCGGGAAGGCGGTAGGTCGGCTCGCCGCTGCTTTTTACAATCACGCGGTCTTTCTCGGCGCCGAATTTTGTCGCTCGAAACCAGACTGCCCCTTCGGCATCATAAGCTAAATCCGCTTTACGGAATTCTTCAATCACTTCCTGTATTTTTCCGGTTGCGTACAGTGAATCTTCATTATAAAAAACATCATGCCGCACGCCGAGCCGTTCGAGTGTTTCTTTAATTTTTGTGAAGCACCATTCTTCCCCTGCTTTTTTGAAATAGAGTTTCTCGTCATCACTCTGTTTAAGAGTATCTCCTTTTTCTTTCACTATTTCTTTTGCAATATCAACAATGTAATCTCCCTTATAGCCCTCTTCGGGAAACGGATAGTCTTCACCGAGTTCCTGCCGGTACCGGGCATAAATACTTTCCGCCAGCATACGCATTTGATTTCCGGCGTTGTTAAAATAATATTCACGCGTTACATCAAATCCTGTCCATTCGAGCAGTTTAGAAATTGCCGCGCCGAGAATTACCTGTCTGCCGTGCCCGCTGTGAAGCGGACCGGTGGGGTTTGCGCTGACCCATTCGACATTGGTTTTTTTACCGGCGCCGGCTGCGGATTTTCCGAAATGCTCTCCCTGCCGAAGAATTTCTTTTGACTGTTCAATAAAATATGACGGCGAAAATTTAAAATTAATAAATCCCGGCCCGGCAATTTCAATGGAGGAAATTTCGGGAAACGCTCCTGATAATTTTTCCACAATTGCTTTTGCCGTTTCGCGCGGATTTTTCTTTGCCACTTTGGCGAGAAGCATTGCCGCATTGGTTGTTAAATCGCCGTGTGCTTCAACTTTTGGTTTTTCAAAATTTATTTCTATTTCGGGAAGCTGTAATTCTGAAATGACGGTTGAAATTTTTTGCTTAAGCAGATCTTTCATTTTTTTGCTGATCGTTTCTTTGCTGCGGGTTTCGGTTTCTTTGCCGGTTCTTCTTTATCGTGCACGTGCTCAATGTTTGCATCGTTCCATAATTTTTCAAGATTATAAAAAGAACGAAGCTCGTTATGAAAAATATGAACAACAACATCCACATAATCCAAAAGAATCCAGCGTCCTTCGCGGTAACCTTCTCGCCGAATCGGCTTATCGCCGACAGCGCGGCCCGCTTCTTCAATGGCATCGGAAACTGCCCGCGCCTGCGAATCGGAATCCACAGAGCAGACAATAAAGAAATCCGTCATGGAAGTGAGTTTCCGCAAATCTAAAATGGCTACATCATAAGCTTTTTTAACGAATGAAGCTTGCGCTAACTTTTTAGCAAGTGTTTTTGAAGTCACGATTCTCCTTTTATTTCCATGGCTGAAGTTCTTGAAAATCTTTTCCGATGATAACGGAAGCCGTTACAAGGTGTCCGCTGCTGAACTGAGTCACGATATTTTCTGCAGAGATGCCGAGCTGCCGTGCCAGCCGCGCCGAAAGTTCCGGCTTTCCGATTCTGTCAATCACCATGGAATGTTCAATGGTAAACGATTTATAATTTCCCATTTCCACTACATCATATCCTGCTTTGCGGCAAAAATTCATCAATGTTTGTCCCACGCCGTTTACGCCGCAGCCGTTTAAAATATTAATCTGTATTGCGGCAAAAGTGGTATCATCAACAGGATTTCCTGTATTTTTTTGCACGGGACTTTCAATCGCATCGCCGAAAAATATTCCGTAGAGTTGAAACAGACAAAATGCGGCGAGGCATACGATAACAGTATTAAGCAAAAGCGATTTTTTCAATTCGTCTTTCATTCTTGTTTTTTAAAATAAAGAACCGAGAAAGCCGGCAGACTTCTCGGTTATGCTTAATAAAAGTTCTTTACAAAAAATATTATTCCCCTTCGTAGCGTTGTAATCCGGTAAACCAATTTGAATATGGATTATAGAACGAATCATAAAGTCCATACGGATTTTGTTGATAGGATAATCGTAAGAATGTATTTTTCCACGGCTGATACGTTATTTCCGCCCGCGAAATTGAGAGTGAATTAAACTGCTGCTGCGTCCGGAAATCAAAAGAACTAAACGGCGAATTTTGAAGGCTGATATCCACCAACGCATAGAGATTCGGCGCAAATTGATAAAGCATAGTGTTGGTATAGCGTTGAAGCGCTAAATTTTTTCCTCCCGCCGTCATATACGACATTGAATAGGCGTGATGCATTTGAAAATTATTTGGATTGAAAAACGAAAACCAGCTGTCTTCCGGCTTAATAAACGAATCGGAGACATTGGATTTAATTTCTGTTTGATTTTTAAATTGAGAAAATAACGAACTGCCTGCCAGCATTGTTACGGCAATAACCAACAAAAATATCTTTTTCATTTCTCGCCTCGTTTCATTGTATCACGCATTCCGAAATTAAATATTCATGAAATGTTTTCTACACTAAATTAAAGAAAACCGTTTCGTTTGTCAATATAGACGGAATGGAGCGCTACTTTGTTCGTGCTTTCAGCGCTTCTTCAGCTTCCTGCAATTGTTCCAGCGTATTCACTCCGCGAATTTCATTATAATCATCCGTCATCAGCGCGCTGACGACAAGTTTCTTTTTATAAAAATATCCGAACACATCGGTTAGATAATATTCGTTCTGCGCATTGTGAGGACTGATATGCTGAAGCGCGGTAAAAAGATATTTATTATCAAACAGATAAATTCCGGAATTTATTTCTTTTACTTTTTGCTGCTCTTCCGTTGCATCTTTATGTTCAATAATGCCGAGAACGTAACCGATTTTACTTCGAAGAATTCTACCATAACCGGCCGGTTCTTCCAGTTCAGCGGTAAGAATAGTTCCGACGGCATTATTATCCCAATGCTGATCAATTAATTTTTCAATTGTGGATTTTCGAAGAATCGGAACATCTCCCGAAAGCACCAGCACATCGCCGGTATAGGTGCGAAGGAGAGGCTCCGCCTGCATTACGGCATGCCCTGTTCCCAGCTGCGGCTCCTGCATGGCAATTTCAATTTGCGGATACACCGATTGTAAATGTTCAATCACCGAATCACGCTGAAAGCCGACAACGGCGACAATTCTTTCTGAACCAAGCGAACGGGCAAGTTCGACAACATGTTCAATCATCGGTTTGCCGTTTACTTCAAACATTACTTTTGCTTTACTCGGATCATTCATGCGGGTTCCTTTTCCCGCCGCCATAATTATTGTTGCAAATTTTCCCATTATCTTCTCAGGTTGTAATCAGAATATTATCAATAAGCCGCGTTGCTCCAAAGCGGACAGCAAGCGGAATAAGTATTGTTTTTCCTTTTTCAATAGTTGAAAGATGCTGTAATGTTTCGGAATCAACAATTTCAATATAATCAATCGCTGTATCTTTCTTTGCCTCAATCATCGTTTTCATTTCGTTGATGATGCGGTGAGAATTGGTTTCACCGGTTTCGATTTTCTTTTTGGCAAACTGAAGCGATTGAAAAAGAACTGATGCATCGCTTCGCTGTTGTTCAGTGAGATACACATTACGCGAGCTCATTGCTAATCCGTCGTGTTCTCTCACTGTCGGAAGAATTTCAATGGTTACGGGAAGATGAAGATCGCGCACCATTTTTTTTACAATCACCGATTGCTGTGCATCCTTTTGCCCGAAGAGGGCAACCTTTGGCTGAACAATATTGAAAAGTTTCAGTACAATTGTTGTAACACCGCGAAAGTGTGTCGGACGAAATTTTCCTTCTAAAACAGAATTCATTTCATAAACATCAACGTATGTTAAATATCCGTTGGGATATAGTTCTTCATTCGAAGGAATAAAAAGAACGTCACATCCCGCTTTTTCAGCAAGCTGTTTATCCCGCTCAATATCGCGCGGGTATTGCGAAAAGTCTTCCGTTGGTGAAAACTGTGTGGGATTAACAAATATTGAAACAACGGCAACATCCCCCAACTCTTTTGCGCGCCGGATTAGCTGCAAATGACCTTCATGAAGAAAGCCCATTGTAGGGACAAGAACAATTTTCCGGTTTGTATTGCGAAACGGCAAAAGTATGGTTTGTAGTTCTGAAATGGACGAGCAGGTGTTCAAACGGAAAGCTCCTCATCTTTTCGCTCGTTGTTAAAAATAATTCTCTTTAGTTCTCCGCTGCAAGGAATAAAAATTATACGTTGATTTTTCCAATTCATTCTTAATTCAAAAAATTTTTTTGCCGAATCCGGATTGCATTAATTCAACGGCAAATTCTGCAGATTGATTGTGATGATCCAGAATGGGATTGGCTTCAACAATTTCCAAAGAATTCATCCGCTTTGATGCTGCCAGCGATTCCATAATTAAATGCGCTTCGCGGTAGTTGAGCCCTCCTTTTACCGGTGTGCCGACACCGGGACAAATTGAAGGATCGGTTGCATCCAAATCAAAACTGACGTGAATAAAATCTACATCTTTTAATTTTTGAAGCGCTTTGGTAATAATAACTGCCATGCCGTGCTTATCAATATCTTCCATTGTAAAAATATTGATACCGGAATTTTTAATGATTATTTTTTCGCCCTCATCAAGATCGCGAATGGCAATCATGACGACATTTTTTGGTTCTACTTTTTTGAAATCTCCACCGACAGATGTTAATTCCAGCGCACCGAGACCGATGGAGGCGGCAAGAGGCATACCGTGAATATTTCCCGACGGAGTGGTTTCATCGGTATTCATATCGCCATGCGCATCCACCCAAATAACGCCGAGTTGTTTATGTTTCTTTCTGCAGTAATTGGAAACGCCGGCAATGGTTCCGATAGCAATAGAATGATCGCCGCCGAGCACAAGAGGAAAATTTCCTCCTTCAAGAATTTTTTCTACTTTTCCGGAAAGAACCGTGCAGGCGCGGACAATTTCAGAGAGATATTTCAGTTTCGGGTTCTTTACTTTCTGCAGTTCAGGGTTTTTTACCGGAATATCCCCTTCATCGGTAATTGCATGCCCTAGTGATTGCAGTTTTTCGGATGCACCGGCAATGCGAATTGCCGAAGGTCCCATATCAACGCCGCGCCTGCCGGCACCGAGATCCATCGGAACACCGAGTATATGAATATTCATAAGTTCAGATTTCAATTAAATTTAATTCGCCATCATTCCAATAAGATTGGAAATTGTTCCTTTTAATTCTTTTCGTGGAACAACCATATCTACAAAACCTTTTTCTAATAAAAATTCTGCCCGCTGAAATCCTTCGGGAAGGTCTTTGCCGATTGTTTGTTTAATAACGCGGGGACCGGCAAAGCCGATAAGCGCATTTGGTTCAGCAATATTTACATCACCGAGCATAGCGAAGCTTGCTGTTACGCCGCCGGTTGTCGGGTCGGTCATTAACGATATGAAAGGAATTTTTGCTTCGTGAAGTTTTGCCAGAATAGCGCTCGTTTTTGCAAGCTGCATTAAGGAATATGCCGCCTCCATCATTCTTGCGCCGCCGGAAGCAGAAATGATAATTAAAGGTGATTTGGTTTTCAGTGCTTTTTCCGCCGCGCGAAATATTTTCTCGCCGACGACCGAACCCATGCTTCCGCCGATAAATCCATAATCAATACAAGAAATCACTATCTTCTTTTTATTTATTTTTCCCGTGCCGTATCGATTCGAGTATTGAAGTTTTTTTTTTATAATGGTATCCTTAATCCGTTCGGTATATTTTTTTGTATCAACAAACTTCAGCGGATCTTTCGATGTCATTTTTGCGTCGAGTTCCTTGAAACTTTTTTCATCAAAAAGAATGGAAAAATAATCGGTGCTGCTGATGCGAAAATGATGATTGCATTTTACGCAGACCCAAAGATTTTGTTCCAGCGCCTGCCGATGAAGAATTTCACCGCAGGAAGAACATTTTACCCACATCCCTTCCGGTATTTCTTTCTTACGGTTTTCGGTTGAAATATTTTCTTTAGAACGTCGAAACCAAGGCATGGTAAATCCTTTCACTGTTGATAGAACAAAATATCCAAGATGAAGTTTAATTTCAACGATTTTTCGGCATCGTTGCAACAAATTCGCGAATATAGAGCGGTTCTAACTGCTCAAAATCCGTTAATTTGAGTAATTCAAATTTTCTTTCTGCCAGCATTGCAACAGAAACAGGATGACACGCAGTCTGTTCATACTCAAATCCGTTTTGTACTGCTTCGTGCAGAACATTTTTTTTCGGCTGAATATCGTACGAAGATTCCCGATGTATCTCTGCCTGCGTAAAAGAATATTTTGTAAAATACACTTCATCCCGTTTTGCATCAATCATTGCACAATATTTTTTTATGCTGATATTTTTTCTCCGGTATTCTTCCGCCAGCGCATCTAACGTAGGAACCGGAAGAAGCGGAAGATGAACAGCATACGCTAAACCTTTTGCCGTGCTTACTCCGATTCGCAAACCGGTAAACGAGCCCGGACCGATTGAAACGGCAATTCCCTTCAGCATTTTTAAGGAAACAGATGATTGACGTAGAATTTCATCAATAAGTAACAATAATTTTTCTGAATGGATATTCTTTTCGGCAAGAACTCGTGAAGCAATTTCCTGCTGATTTTCAACAAGCGCTGCGCCGCATACATCCGTTGCTGTTTCAATGGCTAAAATCATTCTATACGCTCAATAATAATTGTTCGTTCATTTTCAGTGCCGCCGTGAGAAAGAAAAACATTACAACGCTTTTTCGGAAGGCGTTGAAGAATATTCTCCGCCCATTCAATAACACAGATGCCGTCACCAAAGAGATATTCATCAAACCCGATTTCATCCAACTCGTTTAGCGAACGAAGCCGGTAGCAGTCGAAATGGTAAAGAGGAAATTTCCCTCCGGCATGTTCACTGATGATGGTAAATGTCGGGCTGGCAACAATTTCCGTAATTCCCAGCCCCAGCGAAATTCCTTTTGCAAATCTGGTTTTTCCGCTTCCAAGATCACCGAAGAGAGCCACCACATCTCCTTGCCGCAACTGTGACGCAAAATTTTTTCCTTCCTGAATTGTTTCTTCTTCAGAATATGTGGTAATTTGCTTCTTCACTTTTTCGGTTCTAAGGTTATCACCGGAAGAATCATTTCTTCCATTGAAATACCGCCGTGCTGAAAGCTGTCGCGGTATTGATTTAAATATTTATGATAATCCGTGGGATAGACAAAGTAATAATCTTCTTTGGCAACAATATAATTTGTTGTTACGGTGCGCTGCGGCAGTTTATATTCTTTCGGATTTTTCAGGAAGATTGACTGCTTATCATCCGATTTTAAGTTTCTTCCGAATTTGTAGCGAAGATTCGTTGAAGCTTCTTTATCGCCGATAACTTTCGAGCCGCGCAGGCAGCGGACGCTTCCATGGTCGGTAGTAACAATTATTTTTATATCTTTTTTTGTTGCCAAAGTTTGAAACATTGCCAGAAGCGAAGAATGCTTAAACCACGAATTGGTCAGCGAGCGATATGCCGATTCATCCGGCGCAATTTCTTTTAAGATTGGATCATCCGACCGACCGTGCGCAAGCATATCAACAAAATTTACAACAATTGCCGTCAGCTTGTTTGAAGCGTATGATAAAATATTCGATTGAATCTGGCGGCCGTATTCAACATCCAGAATTTTAATATATTTTGCTTCCGGTTTTAGCGGCACTTTTTTTCGCTCCAATAATTTATCGAGCAGCTGTTTTTCGTACTTGTTGTGGCTTGATTCAAGATCATCATCTCCCTGCCACAATTCGGGAAACCGCTGTTCCAGTTCTGAAGGAAACAATCCGCTGAAAATTGCATTGCGCGAATAGGGTGTTGCCGTCGGAAGAATGGAATAATAATATTCTTTCTGCATTGAAAATAAATCGCGCAGATATTCTTCCATTACCAGCCATTGATCCAGCCGCATACAGTCAATCACAAAGAAAAATATTGAAGGTGAAGATTGCAGTTTCGGCAGAACATATTTTTCAATAACTTCAGTGGAAAGCGCCGGGCGATTTTCTTTTGCATTAATCCACAGCCGGTAATTGCGTTCAACATATTTTGAAAATTCCGCGTTTGCTTCGCGCACCTGATCTGCCAGCATTTTTTGCAATCCCAGTTCAGGATGAAGATCCAGTTCCATCTGCCAGTTAACAAGTTTAACATAGAGTTCAATCCATTCCGTGTAATCCAGCGGATTAAGAAGCTGGCGGGAGATTGCCGAAAATTGTTCGGTATAGCCGCGTGAAACTTGTTCGCCCTGAATTTTTTTCCCTTCAATAAATTTTTTGCACGCCAGAAGCACTTGACTTGGATTCACCGGCTTCGTTAAATAATCCGAAATTTTACTGCCGATGGCGTCTTCCATTAACGATTCGGCTTCGTTCTTCGTAATCATTACAGCGGGAAGCGACGGAGAAATTTCTTTAATCACAGAAAGCGTTTCAAGTCCCCCTTTTCCCGGCATCATCTCATCTAAAAAAACAAGATCGAAATCTTTTGTCTTTACCAGTTCAATGGCATCTTCGCCGTTGGTAGCTGTTTCAACATGAAAACCTTTCTCCTGCAGCAGCAGCACATGCGCGCGAAGCAGTTCAATTTCATCATCAACCCACAAAATATTTCCTTTATTCATTTCCATTTCACGTTCTCTCCTTATTGAATTGAAATATGCACATCCAGCCCTCCTTCGTTTGTTGTAGAACCGGGAATTTTAGATCCTCCTTCATCGGGCGCAATTTTCCGGTACCGATAGAAGAGCGAAGCGGTAACGCGCGAACTTAACACATACCGAATGCGGGGCTCCATTGTTGTGGTGGAAGAACCTTCGCCCGGAATTCCTTTGGTATTCAATGCGCTTGCTGCTCCGACACCTTTCACGTCATACGTTATGCGGGTATTTTTTGCATAGGTATAAGAAAAGCTGAGATCAACATCGTTCTGCAAAGTTAATCCGAAGAGCGGAATTTCAAAACCTGAACGTCCGTAACTTGCTGTAAACGACATTTCCCGCGTTGCGCCTTCAACAATATTTTTTGATGCCGGAGTAAGATCGTAATTCACGTTAGCGCTGTATCGTAAATTTGCGCTCATTGTTCCTTTTAATAATTCCTTAAATGAAATATTCAATCCAATTAACGGAGCAAAACCATAGGCAATACGCTGTGATTCAATAATCTTGTCTCCCGTCGAAGCATCAATTTTAAATCCTTTTCGATACGTGGAATTATATCCGTGGTCTAAACTGACCCGTGTTGCGAATTTTTTAAAGAGAGCCATTTCTTCTAAACCATCCCATCGCAGCGTATAATTCAAGCGGGGCAGAATATCGCTGAAGAGTTTTTTCAAAATCGGCAGTGATTCAAATCCGGTTTCAAATGCTTCGGAAAGTTTTCGATCGTCGGTTCTTTTATCGTTAGTATTGGTAACGAGAGCGGTATATTGCTTTCCGACATCTTCAATGCCGCTTTTAAACATAGAAAAAACAAAGACCGGCGGCATAGTAAAAAACGAGCGTTCCACAGAACCGCTGCTTGCAACACTGACAATTGAATCACGACCAAACCTGTCTGTTTGTATTCTTCGTGTTTGATTAAAATCCCAACCTAAATTCCAATTAAGGTCAACGCGGGCGCCTTTCCACAAATCGCGGCTGGTGCGTAATTGTATTTTATTGCTTTGCGAATAGGCATCATTTAAACTGGCGCGGGGCGCCCGTACTTCTTCATCCGCATCAGTACTGAATTTTACAAAAGGAAATTTTGAACTGAACGCAACATCCGTAATATTTGCGCTCGGCGAAGTTACTAAACCGAGCTGGTAAGCCCGCGATGGACCGTACGCCGGGTTGGCATTCTGCACCAGCGGTGCTCTGCCGAAAAAGTTTGCAAATCCTGGTCTGCCGAGTACTCCGCCGTTCTGAGAATTATTCGTTTGTGTAAAAGAAATATTTATTTTGTCATAATCAAAGAAGGGAGTTTTAATAATAATGCGGGCAAGATCCAGCAGCCCTTCTGTTCCGAATTTACTTTTCGGCGCTGCAACAGAATCCGCCGGTGCTGTATCGGCAGATTGAGTCTCATCTTGAGGAGCGCTTTCAATATCTTCGTTTTCATGACGAGATCTTCTTCTGGAAGGCGCCGGCGCTGTCTCCGTTGCAGGAGTAATTGCTTTACTTACGGGCCACCATGATTCTACAAATTGTTTAAGAGAAATATCCGTCCCCAGCCCGATGCTGTTACTCCATCCGGTGCTGATTCCTAAAATTCCCTGCTGAGGATTATACTGCCAGCGATATCCGACTTGGTACCGGCCGCTTAATGAAACATATTTATTCAGATCGAAAAGAGTTATCATGCGCGGTTTGGTGTTAACGCTAAACGATTGTGTATAAGAATTATCGGTTCCGAAATATATCAGCTGATCTTTCATAAACATCTGATCGAGTATGCTTAAAAAGCTGCGCTGATTTCCATACCGGTCAAGTTCCAAATGAAGCAGCGTGCTGGCAATATCTACCGAATAATCGCCGGAAAGATTCAGCAGACCGTTTTCGGTCAGTTTCCAAGAGAATGATAAATTCCGCGATGCCGATAACCCGCGGACAATCGGATTATTTTTTGTTTGATTTCGAAAACGCTCTTCTGTCCGCGAGCGTGCTAATGAAAAAGATGTATTAAAGTTGGTGAACGGAATGAAATACAACTGCACATTTTTAAATTCCGAAAGAATCGGAATGTCTTCAAAAATATCAAACGGCTGCAAATAATTATTCGCATCAAACGTGTAGGAATAGGCGATGCGCGCATTCCACTGCCAGGAATTTCTAAATTCAGTTGCCGGCGAGCGATTAATGGACGAATTATAATTAAATCCATAATTCAACCGGTTGACAAAATTTTTGAAAAACCAATTCTGCGACGGTACGGAAATACGAAACGTCGGCAGCGCATACGTTTCGGTAATAGATAAGGTTTGAGATTGTATAATAATTTCTTTCGGATCGGTATTGACGGTACTTTCAATTCTTGTCCGCCGTGCCAGTAATTGTTTATACTCCGTTGAATCGTGAACTCCTCCCCATTGAAAATCTGCAATCTGCTGATTCACCTGCGCCAGCTCAATTTTCTTTGCATCAATTGCCTGCTGCTGTTGTTCTGAAGCTTTCGTTACAACAACATCCGAACTCGGCAGATAGAGCGGCGTTGCCATTTGTTCGCTGTGAGAATAACTGAACGGCAGCGAAGTTCCCTGCCAGCTCTGCGGCAAAAACTTTTCAAGATAAAAATTTGAAGAAAAATTCCAGTTCTTGGATGTTACTCTGCTTCCGACCCGGTCTTCTAACCGATGAAAATACGGATCAGTCTGCGAATAGGTAAATGCAACAGAACCCAAATCGGCAAGTTTTAATGTTGTGCTGACGCTGTACGCCCACCCCGGCGTGTCATCCGGATCTATTAAGCGAAGTTCGTTCACCCAAATCTGTCCGCTGATAACACTCTCTCCGGTGGACGCAGGATTTTCCACACCGATAGAAATATAATTTATTCTCGTTAAGGTCGGGTTGCCGAGAACGCTGTACGTAGCGCTGTCCTGACCGTTCGGAACCGGCTTGGTAATGACCGCAGTGGCAGAATCTCTTCCCTGCTTTATTGCCGTAAGATCGCTGAAAATAATTTTCACATCGTTGCGCGGATCCCAGCCGGGATACACCGGCGCGCGGTATTCATAATAATTTAAACTATCGGAGCCGAACCGAATAAACATTTTTGCCGTCGCCTTTTTTGCTTCAGAAGCAAAATGATTATCACCATGCACAAACATTTTCATCTGCCGATAGCTGAAGACATCCAGCGGTTTGTAGGAAAACCGTTTAATTGCCTGCCGTGTTTCCCCGTCTTTCAAATCATGAAAAAGCAACGCCAGCGATTGCTCATTGCCGAATACCTGCTCGCCCGGTTTTGTTTTATCCTGCTCGCGCACCACGCCGCTCGGCGTTGTATATCCTTGATTGTAGTTGTCTTCAATATTTACCACTGAAACAGAAAACGAGCTGTCGTTCTTTTTCAGTTCTTCCCATTGATTGCCGATAAGGTTAAATTCGGCAATGCGAATTTCGTATTCCTGATCGTGATTTGTCATCCACAATCGCACCGTTTCGATAAGAGAAAAATCCGGCGCGCCGATTTTATTTTTAAAATCAGAAACAGGAATGCGGTACTGATACCAGCTGTTTGATCCGCCGCCGACGCGATACGGATTTGCATCGGTGGTGTCTAAACTTAATTCATACTCAAAATAGTTATTGGATTTATCAACAACGTTATTGCCGTTGAGATCTTCAGTGTCCGGAAAGCGCCCGATTTCGCTCTGCTTATTATTTTCTGTTCCGTTAATTTTTGTAAAATCCGTTTGACTGTACGCCCAATTGTCTCCCGAAGGATCGCCGGCAAGTTCCGGAAATTTATCTTTGTTCGCTTCAATAAAATCTTTATACTTTTCCCGCTCCTGATCGTCCGTTAGTCCGTCTATTCCGGTATCTTCTCCTTCGTTCAGAATGCCGTTGATAATTCCTTTTTCTTCCGTATCAAGCTTTCCGTTCGGAATAACATCTTCGCTGATTGAGCCGAGATCGATGAACACTTTCTTTGTTGAATCAATTCCTCCCTTCAGCACCCGCACCCAGATTTCAATATAATTGATATTTTCTTTTATCATATCAACGGTGCTGGTAGAAACCAGATGCTGTATTCCTCCCCAATTTTTTTGGGGATCTCGAAGCAGCGTGCTGTCGAGATTCATGGAAAAATTATATTCCCCTCTTTTTAACGGATTAAAATTTATGCTTAAGGTAGTTACCTGATCCTGACCGCGGGCAACTTTTTTTACCGGCTGACCCTGTGCATCAAAACCGTAAATTTCTGTCGTTAACACCGGCATCGGAGGGTTATACCAAAACGTACGAGCTTTGGATTTCATTTTTGTAGTATCATCAACCGGTCGGTTAATATCGGAATCAACATTATATTGATACCGCGGCACACTCATATCGTGCCATTGTCCGTAGCTGACTCCGAGCGGAATAATGCGTTTGGCTCCTTCAAAGTCATCAATGTAAGCAATTCCTTTTTGACCGTCATCCGGAATAGGACTTTTTTTGGTATTCGGATCCGGATTCATAAATGCCGCTTCGCCGCGAAGCGTAAATTCCGATTTCGCTTTAGTATCTATCAGCGGCAGCGCATCAATTGCTTTGGTAACAAAATTCAATTCGCCGGAAGTCTGGCCGTCAATTCCAAAAATAGTATTGTTAATCGGCTCTTCATTCAAGCGAACTTTATCGGAAAGTGTCTGCTGATCGAGATTCATAATGGTAAAACCAAATTTCGTTTTTTCCGAAACATCAATATCGCCGTGAATGCCGAGCAGTGTTTTGGAAGCAAGCTGAAACAAATCATTCTGTTCAAACTTAACGGAAAGATTTGCTCCCGGAACCAGCGCCGCCTGATTTTTAATAATTACCTGTCCGATAATGTAATCGACCGTGTAATCAACATTCGGCGTCAGCGGCTGTCCGTCGAGCAGAACCTGGACGCTTCCTTCCACTACGTTAAAGCCGAGATTGATTGAATTGGAACTGGAGGCAGTAATTTTTCCGGTGAGAATAAATTTATTCTTCGCATCATTTTTTTGCGCTTCGGTTACGGTTGTATCATATAAATTATTATACATATACGTTGTATCGTTGGCAAAACCGCGCTGTTTAAATGCCTGCTGAATTCCTTCCGTAAAAGGTTTTAGCATCGGGAAAATCACTTCTCCCCGTTCCGGATCAATGGTAAAATTCGGAATGTAATCAAACTTTCCGTCCGGGCTTCCCGATTTGGATGCGTCGGTTTTATCCAATCCGAAAATTTGCACCCAATTGACGCTGTTCACCGCTTCTTCGGCATCAGCAGCAGTTTGTCCTGAAGGTGCATATTTAATGGTGAATTCAAAACCGGCTTCCTGAATTTTTCTTCCGCCGAGAGGATAAATATTGCGAAGCTGTAACTGCCATGCATGCTTATATTGCGGCAGAAGATTTTTTGGTTTTACAAGTTTTAAAACCAACGGCGTACCGTTCGGCGATGGATACTTCGTCATTGTGCCGTAAATTAAATCGTCAGAATTTCCTGCGCCGTTTTCAATTCTATAAGCAATGGCAATTGCCTGACCGTCTTGAACGGTTCTATTCATTGTTAAAATACCGGCGTTAAGATTAAGACGGTAATCTTTTTCAGGAACAAGTTTTTCCCAAATACCTGTTTCAATACTTCCCGGAACATCCTGCTGTGATTTCCGCTGGTCAGCATACGTAGAAATTGTATCGTTCGCTTGAGCAACCGTAATCGGCGGAAGATCGATAAATGCCTGCGCTTGATATTTGGACTCAAGATCAGTCTGTCCGTAATACTGAACAAAAACCTCAAACTCATTATCCTTAATTTGCACATCGGGACGCGTGATAATGTTTTTTACAAAATGATCTTCAAACAGATTGATGTAAACAGTATCAATAAAAAAGTGATCTTTAGAATATTCCCAGGCACGTTTTTCAAAAGTAATTTCCTGGCTTCCGCCGCTTACCGTTTTTTCCTGAATCTGTCCTTTCTTCTGCGAAGCAATTGCCGTTAATTTTAACGGACCAAACTGAAATCCTGCTTTAATACCGAACAATGCCGAACTGCTGGAAACAAAGGATGAGTTTGTTGCCAGCGAAACGTTTCCCGCTTCAACACTTTGCACAATTTCATCTTCATAACCGGTGTACTTAATGCGAAGCTGGTTTTCATATTCAAATGTTCGCTGCGTATTCCAGTCTGCAAGAATATTTAATTTATCGCCGACTGTTCCGCTGACGTTAATCTGTACTTCCTGTCCAAAGTCCGGCTCGTTGCGGGAGTTTCCGTACACGCTTGTGGTTAATTGATCGGTGGTGGTATTTCGAAATGCCGCCCGAATATCCACCGCGCCGTTAATGGTAAGATTAATGCGGGGCGGTCCAAATATTGAGAAGACCGGATTCGCCGGAATTGGAATATCAATATTGGTAATAGCTCCCAGAAGATCGCCAAGGTCGTTTTTTTTCTTTTTTAGGGGATATTCTTTCGCAATAAGGTCGCTGAAATTTTTTGCAAAATCCTTCTTTGCCCGCATTTTAACATACTCATCAACAGGAATAACCTGCGGCAGGCGAATATCTTTTCCATCAAGCATCTGACGAACAATAACATATTTTCCGGTAGAATCAAGTTTCACTTCCGTCTGCACAATTGAGGGGGAACCCAGAATAAAAGGATTTGGTTTTTCGTCAAACGGATTCGCCGAGAGGTTATCGGTGCGTTGAAACGGAAATTGTTCATTTAAAAATGCCGTATCAAGAGGCACCATTTTTTGTTGAAGCGAATCGTTCGCTGATGAAAGCGAATCGGCGGCAGCACTGGAATCCTGCACAAATGGAGAAGTTTTCTTCGCCGTAACGGCTTCTGTCCAATGTTTTGCCGGAGGCGTAAAAATAATTAATCCGTCATTTCCATTTACATTGGATTCTACCAACGCAGGAATAATAACAAGCACAATTCCGATAAGAATTAAGAAAAGAATTTTACGCACAATAGATTCAAAATATGTGTAGTATAAACGAAAATTACACAGAAAAGGGATAACGACCCGGCGCTCTGCATCAATAAATAAACCTCAGTATCAACTTGCGATTGATCGTTCTCCTATGTTGGATTGTTGTAAGAGATGAAAATTTGTATCAAAGTAGAGAAATATCGGAAAACATTCAATATCTGTAATTATTACGGAAAAAATAAAATTACGGCTCATTGGCTCTTTCAATTAAATTCTTCGGAAGAGATTTGGCAGCTTTTGCCCCGAGATTTTTTAGATTTTCCACGCTTTTAATCAGATTTCCGTTACCTTCAGAAAGTTTTTTCATTGCATCGGCATAGCTGCTTTTTGCAGAATCCATTTTCTTCCCGACTTCCAACAAATCATTTACAAAGCCGGTAAATTTATCGTATAAATTTCCTCCCTGCTTTGCAATTTCCAAGGCATTTCTTGTCTGCTTTTCCTGTTTCCAAATGGAAGCGATGGTTCGAAGGGTTGCCAGAAGCGTTGAAGGAGTAACAATAACAATTTTTTTATCCCACGCATCGTTAAATAATTCTTGATCTTCCTGCACGGCAACGCCGAACGATGATTCGATGGGAATAAACATCAGCACAAGCTCCGGCGAATTTAAAGTTTCTGCTGTTTGATAATTTTTTGCGCCGAGCAATTTTATATGATTTCGAATTGAGGCAATATGTTCTTTTTTAAATTTCTCGCGCAGCTCGTCCGTTTCCGCCCCGACAAAAGCCTCATACGCCGTAAGGGAAACTTTTGAGTCAATAATTAAATGTTTATCATCCGGCAGATAGACAATAAAATCCGGCCGTATTATTTCGCCATCAGCATTGCTGGTAGAAACCTGCACTTTATATTCTCGGTCTTTTTCCAAGCCGGAGCGTTCAAGAATCCGTTCCAGAATCAGCTCGCCCCATGTTCCTTGTTTTTTCGTATCCCCTTTTAATGCTTTTGTCAGGTTCGAAGCTTCTTCCTGAATTTTAAAATTCAAATCCTGCAGTTTTCTCACTTCCTCTTTTAAGCTGAATGTTTCTCTGCTTTCGTTGGCGTAGGTTTCCTGCACTTGTTTTTTAAATTCATCCAGCTTGTCTTTTAAGGGAGAAAGAACCGTTTCAAGATTTTTTTGATTATGCTCGGTAAAGCTTTTTGTTTTTTCTTCAAGAACAGCATTCGCAATATTTTTAAATTCAGCCGTTAATTTTGTATTTAATTCTTCCAGTTCTTTTTTACTTTCCGTTAAGCGTTGAAGCAGATTTTTGTTTTCAGTTTCTGCCTGCGCAAGCTGACGCGTCAGCTCTTCTTTCTTTTTTCGTTCCGTCTCTAATTCCGTTTCAACGCGCTGAAGGGAGTTTTCCAAATGACTTTTCTGTTCGGTCAGACGCGTGGTTTCGGTATTCAGTTCGGAAATTTGTTTTTCCGCTTTTTCAAATTCTTCTTTTGAAACGGGAGCGGCGGAAGAGAATTTTTGTTTGGCAAAAAACCAGGCGGTAATTGCTCCGAGAATAATTCCAATAAGTAAATACAGTAATTCCATAATTGTTATTTCTTCCGTTAATACGGTTTGGTAAAAAAGATATAGACTACAACAATAAGAATGGAATATTGCAGCACCTGCGCATACGTCATACTCCATCCTTTTATTCTATTCCAAAGATACGATACCGCAATAGTTGCGGCAACAAGAATTATTGTCATTCCAAGCACTTCCGGAACTGTGCGCGTTTTGCCGATAATAAAGGAAAGACTGTGGTCGTTAAAAAACATTCCGTAAATTACCAGCAAATGCCCCGCGTACGCTACCAGCGATTCGGAGCCGACAATGCTGACGAAAGATTTTTGCGAGTTTCGTTTCTGTTCCCAAAACCACAATCCTCCCAGAAGTGTTATAACAATTCCCAGCCGCATAAAAAAGAAACCGGGACTTGAGCGCCAATAATCATGCGGCGGATATAGTTCAATGCCGAAATATTTTGTAACCACCGTGAGTAAAACAAAAAATATTCCCGCCGTAACGATGCGGAAAAATATTTTCTCTTCAACAGTTTTTTCTTTTTGCCACACAACAAGCTGCGACACAACGCCGCCGGAAAGCACAAATGCCATCCACGGGAAAAGCGGAAACAGCGAATGATGGTAAGCGCTGAAATAATTTGCAATCGGAACGGCTAAGTATTCATCGAAATTTTTATCGTACACCAGCGGCGAAAGAAAAATAATAACAAGACTGGAAAAGACAACCGCCGCAAAAAATTTCTTCCTTTCCCTGAAAATTACTACCAACAGCAGAAGAAATGCCAGGGAAAAAGCAATGCAATGTAATACGTCAACCTTCCAAAAAACATCCAATTCCGCGCTTTCAATACGTAATAATTTTTTAAACGAAAAAAAAGGAAGATGCAGAGCATACCCCACAAGCCACACCTGAAGAATTCTTCCGATTTGTTTCCAGAACACCGGTGAAAATGTTAAATAGTCATTCCATTTGCGCTGGGCAACAAGAACAAATGCATAACCGGAAATAAATAAAAATGCCGGAGCAACAAGTCCGTTAATAAAATTGAGAACCTTAAACCACTCTGCTTCACGAAATTCAGACAGAAGAAAAGTGTTAAACACATGCACTTCAACCATTACCAGCACGGCGAAGCCGCGAAGCAGATCAATATAAATGAACCGTTTTTTTTGTTCTTTCTTTACCATGGGCGGGCAAGAAAAAAATAAAATAACAGCGAGGCAATCGTAAATTGAATTCCATAGGCAGCAGAGCGCTTGTGCACTTTAAGATAATGCCAAAAATAGGTCAGCACGGAGATAAACATCATGATAAGGAAAAACGCCGCCGTTGCCGATACCACAGTTAATGCAGAATTAAAAAAATAGGTTAATCCGACATTCAGCACCGAACCATAAACAATCATCAAATGCACGATATAAATAAAAAGGGATTCGCTTCCTAAAATCTGCGGCAGCTTCCATCTAATGGAAACTGAATGTTCAAAAAAATAAATACTGCTGGTAACAATAATAATAAATCCGAGACGCGACATAAAAACAAGCGGACTTGCTTTCCAAAAATCATGAATCGGATAAAGATGAAGCGGCAGCATTCCAAATCCTGCGCCGACAGCAATAAGCAGCACGCCGCCGATTACCGCTTTCTGCATTACCGCCATAGCGTGACGGCGTTCTTTTGCTTCAATAAAAACTGACGCAAACACAACTCCGGAAAACACATATGCCGAAGAAGGAAACAGCGGAAACCACGATCCCCCGTCGTCGTTAAAATATAAAGCAAGCGGAAAAGGAAAAATTTCCATCCACCGAATTGACCAGACAATCGGCGAGAGAAAAATAAAAATCAGCACAAGCGCTCCGACAATCTTTACAAACAGATATTCTCTCTTCACAAAAAATACCAACGCTTCAAGAAATAATAATGTAACGGCAATACACTGAAGCGCATCAACCTGAAACAGCGATAATAGTTCCGCCGTTGACGCTTCGGCAATAATTTTATGCAGCGAAAAATACGGAAGGTGCAGCGCGTACCCGATAAGAAGAATGGAAAAAAATTTTCCTATTCTTCGATACAAAGTAAAACCCGGAACAATATGCTGTTCCCATTTTTTTAATGTGGAAACTCCGAACGCAACGCCGGAGGCGAACAAAAACATCGGCGCAACAAATCCGTGGAACATATCATAAATATAAAAAAGTGAATGCGTTTTGAATGAAGCATTCACCAGCGCATCAAATGTGTGGCCTTGAACCATAAAAAAGACAGCAATAAATCGCAGCAAATCAATAAAAAGATAACGCTGTTTGGAATGTGTCATACAAAAAAATACTTATGAGAGAACGTTCATCTTTCTGCCGACCGATTCAAAAGCATTAAGCGCTCTGTCGAGATCTTTTTTTGAAAGCGCCGCAGAAATCTGCACGCGCAGGCGCGCTTCGCCTTTGGGAACAACCGGGAACCACAGTCCTTTAACATACACGCCATCTTTCAATAACGCTTTGCTCATTTCCTGCGCAAGCGATGCATCGCCGAGCATTACGGGAACAATCGGGTGATCGCCTTCCAAAATGTGGAAGCCGAGCGCTTTAATTTCTTTTCTGAAGTATGCAGTGTTATCGTGCAGCCGTTTTACAATAGAGCGGTCTTTCATCAGCAAATCAAATGCCGCGATGCTTGCCATAACAACGGGAGGCGGAAGCGAATTGGAAAAAGTATACGGGCGTGCCTTCTGGCGGAGATATTCAATCAATTCTTTCTTACCGCTTACGTAACCGCCGAGCGCACCGCCGATGGCTTTCCCCAGTGTTCCGGAGAGGACGTCAACTTTTCCGTGAACTTTAAAATATTCCGGAGTTCCTCTTCCGCTTTTTCCCACCACACCAATGGCGTGGCAGTCATCAACAAATAATACGGCATTGTATTTTTGCGCCAGTGCCGCAAGCGTATCTATATGAGCCAAATCTCCTTCCATGCTGAAAACGCCGTCCGTAGCAATAATTTTAAATCGGTAGTCGGCATTGATATCGGCGTGCAGCAATTCTTCAAGATGCGTAACATCATTGTGACGGTAAATTTTTTTGTCGGTGGTTTCGGTCTTACAGAGCCGCATGCCGTCAATAATGGAAGCATGATTCAAAGCATCGGTATAGATAACATCGCGGTATGTTTCATATCCTAATTTTTCATTCAGCAGCGAAGGGAAAAAAGCATTATTGGCGGCAAATGCCGAAGAAAATAAAATTGTTGCTTCCGTGCCGACAAATTTTGAAATCTTTTTCTCCAGTTCCAAATGAATCGTCTGGGTTCCGCAAATAAACCGAACCGAAGCCATTCCGTAGCCGTATTCTTTTATCGCTTCAATTGCCGCTTTCTTAACCACCGGATGGTTCGACATGCCGAGATAATTATTCGATGCCATCATTACAACATTTTTTCCTTTAACGTTCACCGTGCCGGCTTGCGGCGAAGAAAATGCCGTTTCAAATTTGTAGGTGTTGGCATCGTGGATGCGTTGTATTTCATCAACCAAAAGATTTAAATACTTCATACGTTCTCCTTTTTACTGCAATAGAATTACTGTTTGTAATAACTGCGAAGACAATTCGAAGATTATTTTTTAATCAAGCGAATTGAAAATGAACCGTCTATTTTGTGTTTATGCGGAAATGTTTCAACATAACCGTCCGGGCTGACCAGTGTTGAAGAAATATATTTTGACGCATTATCAATTTCAAATTCCGGATGAGCAACAAGAAATTCCCGAATCACGTTGAAATTTTCTTCCGGCTCAATGGTGCAGGTGCTGTACACCAGCGTGCCGTTCGGCTTCAGAAGTGTAGCCGCATTTTCCAGAAGCATTTTCTGGCTTTGCTGCAGCATCATCATATCTTTAAATTCCCGTTTATGTTTAATATCCGGTTTTTTTGAAAGCACGCCGAAACCGGAACAGGGCACATCAACAATAATTTTGTCGACAGGTTCGCCTTGATATTCCGCTCCGTCGGCAGCAATGGTTTCCACAATTGTAATGCCGAGCCGTTCGCAGGAATTTTTTACCAAGCCGAGACGAGTCGGATATTTATCAACGGCATAAATCTTTCCCTGGTTTTTCATCATCTCGCCGAAAAATGTTGTCTTTCCTCCCGGTGCAGAACATAAATCAATCACCGTGTCGCCCGGTTTTACTTGAAGCAAATGAGCGGCAATACCGGCGCTTTCATCCTGCACGGAAAAAAAACCTTTACGAAATGTTTCCGTTTGAGAAATATTTGCCAGCGAAGAGATGGAAACAAAATTCGGAAGAATTTTTGACTGCTCGTACGAATGATTATGCAGACTTAACATTTTCAAAAAATCATCAATAGAACTTTTTAAGGTATTAATGCGAAGCGTGAGCGATGGTTTCTGATTATTTGCCTCCAGCAGTTTTTCCGTTTCGTAGAACCCGAAGCGATTTACCCAGCGGCGCACTAACCAGAGCGGATGCGAATACATGATGGCAAGATAATTCACAGGGTCATTCTGCACATCCGGATAATGAATTCCCTCTTTACTTCGAATAATATTGCGAAGCACAGCATTCACTAACCCGCCTGCCTTTTCGCCGCGAATACGCTTCATAAATTCAACGGCTTCATTTACCGCGGCGTGATCCGGAACTTTATCCAAAAATAAAATTTGATAGAGCGCCGCCCGCAGCGTGTTGCGAACAGTGATTTCCGCTTTCGAAAAATTTCCATGAAAAAATCCGTTCAGCACCCAATCCAATTTAGACTGCCACCGAAGAACACCGTGAACAATTTCCGTCAACAACGCTTTGTCAAAATCATTAAACTCCGTCGAACGAAATTCCGCATCAATCAATTTATCCAGATAAGAATCGGTCCGCTCCACACGATTGAGAATTTTTACGGCAGTTCCGCGAACGCCGGTAAAAAGCATTTTTTGTTCATCTTTTTGTTTTTCAGTCTCAGCGGTTTCTTTATTTTCTTCACTCATAAAATTTCTCCAAAATTACAGCGGCATTCCGCGTTTTCGCCGCTCATCTCGCGTCAGCTCAAATAATTTAAAGAATAGTTTTTCTTCCGGTTCGGTTAATTGAATTTTTCTGCGAATCATAACTTTTCGCGCAACTTCCATTGCGCGGTCCAGATTATACGTGGTGAATGTTTCGCCCGCCGCTCCCCATGAAAATGAAGGAACATACTTCGGCGGAAAGCCCGTTCCGAAGATATTGCTGGAAACACCGATGACCGAACCGGTATTAAACGTTGAGTTAATCGCCGTCTTGGAATGATCGCCGATGGTAACGCCGACAAACTGCATTCCGCTGTCAACCGGCTCGCCGTTGATATACACTTTAACCGTACCGTAATTATTTTTTAAATCACTCGTTACCGTACCGGCGCCGCAATTAACCCACGCGCCGAGATACGAGTGCCCCAAAAATCCGTCATGCTGTTTATTGGAATAGCTGTGCATAATCGTTGCTTCCAATTCTCCTCCCACTTTACACACCGGACCGATGCTGCAGTCGTGATAAATTTTTGCTCCGGCTTTTACAAGAGAATTGTTGCCGATATACGCCGGTCCCATAATTGTTGAAAACGGAAGCACCTCAACATTTTCACCGATATAGACCGGACCGGCTTCTGCATCTATAACAACACCCGGTTTTATCACCACATTGCTGCCGATAAAGATATTTTTTTCATTCAAAAAATAAACTCCGGGATATTTTTTCTTTTGAAGAAAATTTTTCTTTTTCCGTTTCTTTAAATATTCAAAATCGGCACAGAGCTGCTTTCCGTTATGCTGAATTAATTCCCAGGGATAATTAATCAGCGTAACGCTGACTTCTTCACGCATTAACCCGTCAAAATCCGAAAGTGAAAAAAGCCCCATCATATTTTCTTTCAGGCGCTTTAATTTCTCTCCGCTCAGGCGGGCGGCAACAAGAGAATCGCCCTGAACATACACGACATTCTGTTCGCCGTTCAGCGGAATTTTTTTTGCAAACTGTTCGTCCACAACGGCGCGGCCGTTAATAAAAAGCACGCTATCGGCGGTCAGCTCGTTCACTTTTAATCCGCTGTTGCGAATACGCATATATTCCGCAAGATAATTTCTTGTATGCAGCACAATATCCGCTTTTAGGTAGTATGATAGAACTTTTTCTTTCAGTGAAAGAATACCGCAGCGAAGATTAAAGGTAGGGCGAAAATAGACAAGCGGAAGAAGACGCGCATGATAGAGGTCTTCAAAAAGACAAATCTGGGTATTCATACAATCCTTTCAGGTGCTTCGAGCTGCTTTTAAAATTGGTACAGCGTTATCTCTTTCTAAAATAAAAAACGGAATGCATAAATGATACATTCCGTTTCGTTTTTCATTGCATAAATATTTTTATGCTGTTGCTGCTGCCTTTTTCGCATACTTCTTGTTGAAGCGTTCAACACGACCGGCAGAGTCAATCAGCTTTTGTTTTCCGGTATAGTATGGATGACACGCAGAGCAGATTTCGACATGGATGTCTCCCATCGTCGAGCGGGTTTCAAATGTGTTACCGCACACGCAGGTAACGACCGCTTTTCTGTATTCCGGGTGAATATCTTTTTTCATTTGTTTCTTTCTGTAAATGATTATTAAAAAATGCACTACCAAGATACAAAACTCAGAAACGAGTTGCAAGAATTGAGTTGTTATCCGTTTTGTGCAGCTCTGGCTTTTCGGTATAAATGAACATTTTTCCGATGTTCTTCATAATTTTTTGAAAAACGATGGCGTCCGTTTGCATCGGAAACAAAATACAAATAATTATGTATTGCAGGATATAACGCTGCGATGATTGATTTTCTGCCGGGATTATTTATGGGACCCGGCGGTAATCCGTAATGCAAATAGGTATTATAAGGGGATGAAACCGTTAAATCATTTTTTAAAAGCCGCCGCGAATGATCGGATACCGCATACAGCACCGTCGGGTCTGCCTGAAGCCGCATCCGTTTTTTTAACCGGTTATAATATACTCCGGCAATAATCGGACGTTCGTCATCATACAGCGCTTCACCTTCAACAATGGAAGCCATCGTCATCACTTCATTCAATGTCATGTTCATCTGTTTCATTCGGCGCTGAAGCGAATCGACAAAAAACTCTCTAAACTCCGAGACCATACGCTTCAAAACATTATCCTCATCATCCTGCCAGTAAAATTCGTACGTATCCGGCATAAGATATCCTTCCAATGATTTTGCATGATTCGGATAAATACCAATGAGCGATGTATCCCGGAAAAAGGAATTAAATTTCGCCGTATCAATACCGATTTCTTTTCTTAAAATTTTTGTAATTTGTCGGTATCGCAGCCCTTCCAGCACCGTTACTTTAGAATTAATCGTAGAAAATCCGTTTCCCATATCTTCAAGAATATCCATATTTGAAGCACCGCTTGTAAATTGGTATTTCCCTACGCGCAGACTATGCGTTGTGCCTAAAATTCTTCCGGCAATTTTAAATGTCGTGGAACTGAAAATAATATTATTTGCTTTCAATGATTCCGCCACGGCATTAAACGATTCACCTTTGCTGACGGTAATAATTTTTGACGACGGCTCAAAAGAATTGGGAAAATAAAAAATAACAAATCCGCCGAGGAAGAAAATAATTACTACGATAATTGCGGCAGAGAGTATTTTACGGTTAACGGCTTCTTTTCCGGGCATTCATTGACTCACGTTCAAGTTTTCGGGATTCATCAATTATTCGTTCAAATAATCTTCTTACCGCTAAGTCATCCAGCGGACCGGCATTGTGTTTCATAATATTATCCAGCACTTCTTTCTCCCGTTTCGGCGAATACGCTTCCATTCCAAGCTGTTCTTTAATTTTTCCAATTTCATCAGCATAGCGTGCGCGCTCGTTTAATAGTTCAACCAGTTTACGGTCAATTGCATCAATTTTATCACGCCACTCTTCAATGGAAGACATTATGCACCCCTGAAATAAAAATTGTTTATACCAATGGTTGAAGAAATTGTTTGGCAGAATCTGTTACCGCCTGCACGGTTGTATGAGAACCGATTGCCTGAAGCAGCGCCGAACCGATAACAACGCCGTCCGCATAGCGCGTTACAACATCAATTTGTTTTTTTTCTTTAATTCCAAAGCCGACGACAAACGGCTTGCGGGTGTGCTGCTTTACTCTTTTTAAAAATTCTTCAAAGCCGGTTTCATCGCCAAAGCTGTTTCTTGCGCCGGTTACGCCGGTAACAGAAACACAATACGAAAAATCCGTTGAAAGGGTATCAATATGCTGAATTCGTTCGCTTGTTGAAGTCGGCGCAATTAAAAAAATATTACTGATTTCATTTTTGTGAGAATAACGGCAAACCTCTTCGCTCTCTTCCGGAGGCAAATCGGGAATAATTAACCCGTCAACACCCGCTTCACGCGCTTCATTAAAAAATTTTTCAATGCCGAAATGTAAAATCGGATTAACATATCCCATCAAGATAATCGGAATGGAAGTCTGCCGTCGCGCTTCGGAAACCCGCTGAAGCACCGTTACCAGCGACGCGCCGTTTTTTATGGCAACATCAGATGAATGTTGAATCGTCGGTCCGTCAGCCAGCGGATCGGAAAACGGAATTCCGACTTCAATATGCGTGGCGCCGGCTTTTTCCAATTCCACAATTAACGGCACGGTAACTCCCTGAATCGGAAACTCCGGCGTAATGTACGGAATAAGTGCCTTTTTATTTTTCTGCTGTAGCTGCTGTAATGCTTCAGAAATTCTTTTGCTCATACGTTATAATGAAAGATTTGCCGATGCGGTCTCCGTTAGAGAACCGAACAACTGTTTTTGAAATTTTCGATATCCTGCTTCTGCAATCATTGCGCCGTTATCGGTGCAATATTCAAGTTTCGGAATAAATAATTTTAAATTATCCTGTTCGGCAGCAGACTGCATTGAAAAACGGAGATCGCTGTTGGCGGAAACACCTCCGGCGACGGCAATCTCTTTGATATTAAATTTTTTTGCCGTTGAAATTGTTTTGCTCACAAGCGTCTGCACTACAACACGCTGAAAACTTGCGCAAAGATCATTCAAAAGTTCTTCGCTGATGAAGGTTTTCCCCGTATCACTTCTCAACTGATGATCGCGCAAATAATACAGCACCGAAGTTTTTATTCCGCTGAAGGAAAAATCAAAATCATCATCATTCAGATACGGCTTGGCAAACTGAATCGCCAGCGGATTTCCTTTTTTGGCGTGAAGATCAATCTGCGGTCCCCCGGGATACGGAAGGTTCAGCATCTTTGCCACTTTATCGAACGCTTCGCCAGCGGCATCATCGCGGGTTTCACCGATAACTTCATAGTCAAAATCATCCCGAATTAAAATCAACTGAGTGTGTCCGCCGGATACTGTTAAATTTAAAAACGGAAATTGCGGAACCGGCTCTTCAATAAAATTTGAATAGATATGCGCTTCCATGTGGTTAACAGGAATAAACGGAACTTCCAAACCGTAGGCGAACGCCTTTCCAAAATTTACGCCCACAAGAAGCGAGCCCATTAACCCTGGACCTACAGCGGCGGCAACAGAAGAAATTTCTTCTTGCCGAATACCTGCCTTCTTCACGGCTTCATTAACAATTGGAATAATCATTTTCTGATGCGCGCGTGAAGCCAGTTCCGGCACCACGCCTCCGTATTGCTGATGAATCACCTGCGACGAAATAATGTTCGACAATAATTTCCCGTCTCGCATTACCGCAACGGAAGTTTCATCACACGAAGTTTCTATTCCAAGAATAATAATTGACATACTGAGAATATAACAAAGAATGAACGAATTTCAATAAGACATATTTTGTTGATTTTTTCAATGAGAATGCTGAATTTCAAGAAACAAAAAGGAGCGCAATGAAAACACTCATTCCATTTTCAGCAGTGGTCATTCTTTCATTATTCGGCTGCTCTTCAATCCCGAATATTGAAAAACATTCCCCGGCGGTTAGACATTTTCAACAGCAGATTGATTCCATTCTCTCGCAGCCGATTTTTGATGCAACCATTGCAGCCGTTAAAATTATTTCTCTTGATAACAATGAAGTTCTTTACGAACG
>JACFMZ010000004.1:40377-67753 GCA_019455105.1 Bacteroidota bacterium
TTGCTGCGCCCAGCTTCAAATATGAAATTATTTACCACATCAACAGCATTAATAACACTCGGAAAAAATTTTTCAATCCCGACTCGAATTTTATATGATGGAAATATTCAAGACAGTATTCTGAACGGAAATCTATTTGTAAAAGGTTACGGTGATCCTGATTTTTCTTCAGCAGTATTATCGCAAATGGTTTCCGAAATTAAATCCAAAGGAATTACACAGATTAACGGCTCTCTTATCGGCGATGCTTCGTATTTTGATGAAAAGCGCTGGGGAACCGGATGGATGTGGGATGACGAACCATATGATTTCTCGGCGTATAATTCCGCCCTCTCGATAAACCGGAATTGCATTGATGTCTATGCGCTGCCGGGAAAAAATATCGGCGACACTGTTCAAGCTTGGACGGTTCCTGCCACGCAATTTGTAACCATTAAAAATTCAGCAGTAACCGATACTTCTTCTTCCGTAAAAATATCACGAATATTTGATGAGCGGTTAAATGTTATCACCATCAACGGAACAATACAACACCATGCCGATACACTTCACGAAGCAATCACTATTCGAAGCCCTGAAAATTATTTTCTTACGCTTTTGAAAGAAGATCTTGCGCGCCAGGGAATTAATTGTAGCGGCACAATAAAAATGGATACCGTTCCTGCTTCAGTCGTCTTGCTTTCTGAGCATCTTCAGCCCATTGATTCAATGATGATTTACTTAAACAAAGAGAGCGATAATTTATCGGCTGAGAATTTGTTAAAAATTATCGGCGCTGAAAAAGTTTCTCTCCCCGGTTCAACTGAAAACGGAATATCAGCGGTGAAACAAGTTCTCAACTCTTTCGGTATAGATTCTACGTCATTTCTTCAGGTAGATGGGTCGGGCGTTTCTTTTTACAATCTTATCCGTGCTGAACATTTTATAAAAATTTTGCAGGCAATGTATCAGCAGAAAAATCTTTTCGATTTATTTTACTCTACTCTTCCTGTTGCCGGTATTGACGGAACACTCAGCAGCCGCATGAAAAATTCTCCAGCAGAAAATAATCTTCATGCAAAAACAGGAACAATCAGCGGTGTTACTTCTCTTTCCGGATATGTAAAAACTCCGGAGAATGAAATGCTGGCATTTTCCATCATCATGCAGAACTTTATCGGTACCAATAAACCGTACCGGGAGGCGCAGGACGCCATTGGAATTCTTATGGCGTCATTTAAAAGAAAATAAGAGGAGAGGACATTCGTTATTAAAAATATAATTACTTCCTGCTGGTGTCGCGGCGGCAACAAACCAATCAAATGATAAAAACAAAAACCCGCTCAAGGCGGGTTTTGTTTTTTTATTGGAGTCTAAAATTATTTTTTCAATGCCGAGATACGAATATCTCCTCCGGACGTTTCCAAACGGATAGGATTTCCGCCGCCGTTAATTTTTCCGTGCAGCTCGCTTCGTTCAACTTTCCCTTTTACCGTTACCGGCAGTTCGCAATTTACCGAGCCGCCGGAAGTTTCTGCATCAACCGTTGCTGAAATATTTTCATTAATGTAAAGCGTAATATCGCCGCCGGAAGTTTTTGCATCAATTCCTTTATTATCTCCGGAAAGTTTTAATTTTATATCACCGCCGCTTGTTTTCGTTTTTATATTTCCGCTCGCATCGTACACTTCAATATTGCCACCGGAACTGCCGGCAGAAATATCGCCGATAACTTTTTCTATCCGCACATTGCCGCCGGAAGTATGCGCATCAATATTTCCGGTTACCGTGCTGATTTCAACTTCGCCTCCGGATGTTTTTATTTCTACGTTACCGTTAAGGGATTCAAGTGTAATATTTCCGCCGCTCGTTTTCCCTTTTAATGTGCCGTTAACATTTTGTACGGAAATATCCCCGCCGGAAGATTTCAGATCTGTATTAAAATTCTTCGGAAGCATGATGGTATATTTTACTTCCAGCGAACCAAAATTCCATTGAAAAAAACTCCGGTCTTTTGTTCTGCCAAGAATGGAAACCTTACCACCTTCCTGATTGAATTCCACCGTATATTTTTCTACGCGGCTGTCGCTTCCTCTCAAATCAACAAGAACCTGAACTTCATTCTTCTCCCATGAGTTAATTTTTATATCGCCGGCATCGGCAATAAGAATAAGTTCGCCTCCTTCTTTAACAGAAAACGATTTTTCATAATGGCGGTTATTTCTATCTTCTGATGAACCCGCGGATTCATATTTTTCTTTATTCCATGCATCGTTATGAGATTCGCGCGAATGTGAATACAACATTAATCCGCTGGCATAGAGCACGCCGAAAAGAAGAAACAGAAAAATTCGAACAACTGCTTTGGTATTGGTATTCATAAAAACTCCAAATTATTACACATTGAAGTGTAACGAAAATTCAGAAAAAAAGTTACACTTGAAGTTTTTATTTCACGGCTTGATTTGCCTGCTGATTATTTGTATTTTTGTTCTGCGCCCGGGTGGTGAAATTGGTAGACACGCAGGTCTCAGAAGCCTGTGATCGCAAGATCATGCTGGTTCAAGTCCAGTCTCGGGCACAAAACACAAATGCCGACTTTACGTCGGCATTTGTGTTTTTCTATATAAAAAAGAATCTGCTACTCTTGTTCAGCAAGCCATCGTTCGGCATCTATGGCTGCCATACATCCGCTTCCTGCCGCCGTAACTGCCTGACGGTAATAATGGTCGGCAACATCGCCGGCAGCAAAGACTCCTTCAATATTTGTTTTAGTAGAACCGGGCTGAACTTTTAAATAACCGTTTTCATGCATATCAAGAATTCCTTTGAAGAGTTCGGTATTTGGTTGATGACCGATAGCGAGAAACAATCCGTCTGCTTTTACTTCTTTTGTTTCTCCTGTTTTTACATTTTTTAATCTCAGTCCGGTCATTTTCTTTTTATTATTTTCCTCAACTCCAAGAACTTCTTCAATGACCGTATTCCATTCAACGGAAACTTTCGGATTTTTCAAAACCCGATCCTGCATAACTTTTGAAGCACGAAATTCATCTCTTCGGTGCACAAGCGTCAACTTCGAGGCAAACTTAGTTAAGAAACTTGCCTCTTCCATTGCGGTATCTCCCCCTCCGACAACATACACTTCCTGATTACGGAAGAAAAATCCGTCGCAGGTCGCGCAGGCAGAAACACCGTAACCGGAATATTTTTTCTCCGAATCTAAACCAAGCCACTTTGCCGAAGCGCCGGTGGAAACAATTACCGCATCAGCAGTATAAAGAGTTTCGTCAATCCAAATCTTAAACGGACGCTGTGAGAAATCAACTTTTGTTACCACTTTATATTGAGACTCTGCGCCGAACCGTTGCGCTTGCTTTCTCATTACATCCATTAATTCAGGACCTTGAATGCCGTGTTCGAAACCGGGGTAATTTTCAACTTCGGTTGTAATGGTTAATTGTCCGCCGGGTTGAATTCCTTCAAAAATTAAAGGGTCAAGATTTGCTCTGCTCGTATAAATTGCCGCCGTCAGTCCCGCAGGACCTGAACCGATAATAATAACTTTTCGATGATTGCTTTCCATAAGATAATCTGTCTGTTAATTAAAAAATAATTTGACTGAAATTGTTAAATGAATATAAAACAAAATATGTACTGTATTCTAATTTTTATTTTTTCCTACCGGCAATTTTTGCGTTTCGTCTTACTCCGTCTATCTTTGCCCGCTTAATCGGGGATTTCTTAAACCGTTTTATATATTCTTCTGTTGTTATAGTTTCGAGTTCTTCAAAAGTCGGGTGAATATTCCACTGGCGCGGCTGAAATTGTTCAACGTCAGTCTCTTTCTGAAATCTGTTCCACGGGCAAATATCCTGGCAGATATCACAGCCAAAAACCCATCGTTCAAATTTATCTTTCAGCTCCTCTTCAATATCGCCGCGATGTTCAATGGTTAAATACGAAAGACATCGGCTGCTCTCCACAACATACGGTTCACGAATTGCATCAGTCGGGCACGCATCAATACAGGCAGTACAGGTTCCGCAAAAATCTTCAATCGGCGAATCATAATCCAGCGTTAAGGTCGTAATAATTTCACCGAGGAAGACCCACGAACCGAAATCTTTGGTAATGAGAAGAGAATGTTTTCCCTGCCATCCCAGCCCTGCCCGCGCTGCCCACACTTTATCCATCACCGGACCGGTATCAACATAAAAACGATTTTCAGAACCAGGCTCTAACTGTTTGATGCAGTCGGCAAGCATTTGGATTCGCTCCAGCACAATATCATGATAATCATCTCCCCAGGCATAACGGGAAATTTTTGCTTCATTGGAGTTTTGCGAATGTTCAATCGGCGAATAATAATTCATGGCAACACAAATAACCGATTGTGCATTCGGAACAATTTCGCGCGGATCCATTCTTTTCTGAAGATTCTTTTCAAACCATTGCATAGAAGCGTGATAATCGCGCCAGAGCCAGTCTTCCAAATGCTCGGCTTCAACATCTAACCGCTCAGCTTTTGCAATTCCAACTTTGTGAAAGCCGAGTTCATGTGCTTTAATTTTTATTTGTTCGGTAAGTGTCATTCAAAAAGAAATAACGTACAGAATCAGCGGTTGGTTCCGGTAAACCAATTTGATAGTTTAAAGAATATACAATAAAATTATCAGGTTTACGCAATTACACCACAACATTCGGATATAATCGCGAGCCGATGAAAACAAGAAGAGTTGTTACAGCCGTAAGAATAAAAAAATCTGCCGTTAAGCCGTAAACTGCCGTGCTCTCCGCCAACATTAATCCCCGCAGCGCATCAACAACATACGTTAGCGGATTTCCATGCGCGAGAAATTTTAACCACGACGGCATAATTGAAATGGGATAGATTGCATTGCTTGCGAAAAACAATGGCATGGTTAAAATCTGGCCGATACCCATAAACCGTTCGCGTGTTTTTACAATGCACGCAATAATCAGTGAAAAAGTTGAAAAGAGCGCCGAGCCGAGAAATACAAAAATTAAAATTCCGCCAAGCGCTTCTGCCGACCAATTAAGATTAACGCCGAGAATAAACGATAAAATATAAATTATTATTGCCTGCGAAAGACCGCGCACACCGGCAGAAATTGCTTTCCCCAAAACTAAGGCAGCGCGCGGCGTCGGACTAACGAGAAATTTATGAACAATTCCTAAATCCCGCTCCCAAATAATTGCAATACCGTAAAAAATTGAAACGAAGAGCACGCTCTGCGCTAGAATTCCGGGAGCCATAAAATCGAGATAGCCGATTGTGCCGGTGGGAATTGCACGAATCTGCGCAAAGACTTCCCCAAAGATTAACATCCACAATACCGGCTGAAGCGCGCGCGTAAAAAGTTCTGTCGGATCATGCCGAAGTTTTCGCAGTTCTATTTCTACAATGTAGAATGTCTTTTTAATAAATCGAATGCTGCTTGCTGCAAAATATTGTTCCATCAATTTAACCGAGCCGGCTGGCTGTTCTGCGTGTTCGAGAGATGTCACGAAATGTTCCTCCAGTTTCAATAATGCCTTCTGCATAATGACTGAAGACATCATCAAGCGTTGCATTCTTTTTCTTTAATGATGCTTTCAGTTCATCAGGGATGCCTTCAACAACTAATATTCCTTTGTTCAGAATGGCGATGCGCGTACAGAGAAAATCTGCTTCTTCCATATAATGTGTCGTTAGAATTATTGTCGTACCGCCTTCTTTTAATAATTCAATTTGATTCCAAACAGACTGTCTTGCAACCGGATCTAAACCAACCGTCGGCTCATCGAGAAAGAGAACTGAAGGTTTATGTAAAACGGCCTGGGCTATTTCGAGACGGCGGATCATCCCTCCCGAATAATTCTTCACAAATCGGTCTTTTGCATCGGTAAGATCCATTAAAGAAAACGCTTCATCAATCCTCTTTTTTCGTTCGCTTCTCGGAATATCGTACAGCTTAGCAAAGATTAAAAGATTTTCGTACCCGGTTAAACTTCCGTCCGCTGAAAGAAGTTGCGGAACATACCCGATTGAGCGGCGCACATCGGCAGGATGTTTTAAAATATCAAAGCCGGCGATAAATGCTGTTCCGGAAGTCGGCTTCAATAACGTCGTAAGCATTTTTATTGTAGTAGTTTTTCCTGCTCCGTTTGAACCGATAAGACCGAAAACTTCTCCGTGTGGAATTGCCAGTGAAAGGTTATTGACAACCGTAATATCGCCGAACTGCTTTGTCAGTTTCTGTATGGAAAGAACGATCTCATTCATAAAAAAAATAATTTCTGTGAGAAAAGAATGGCTTCAAAAATATTGTAATTTAGACATTCGAGTGTGGCGAATGTTTAATACCTTATTTTTTGTAATCCATGGAATCTTACAAAGCCAGTCTATCGTTAATCGCAAATCCTTTTTCGTTTTTTTGAAGTGTTACCGCTGCCGTTTCGGAGTCGTGTTCAAAAAATAATATCCATCCCTCTTTTTCGGCTAACGGAATAATTCGTTTTTTTTCTTCAAGCGTTACCAGCGGCCGAACATCATACCCCATAATGTACGGGAACGGAATATGCGAAGCGGTTGGAATTAAATCGCAGCAGAAGAGCATCTTCTTTTCACCATCGGAGATAAACGGAAGCTGCTGTGCTGTTGTATGTCCGTTGCAGACAAGAAGGGAAATTCCCGGAAATAATTCCTGATCTCCTTCTACAAAGTGTAACAAATTATTTTCATAGAGAGGGAGAAAATCATCTTTCATAAAACTTGCACGGTCACGGTCGGTAGGGTTCATCGCTAAATCCCAGTGTGCTTTTTGTACATAATGTTTGGCATTGGGAAACGTCGGCTGAAGCTTTCCGTTGAGAATTTTAGTGCTGCCGCCGCAATGGTCAAAATGCAAATGCGTCAGAATAACATCAGTAACCTCTTCCGGCAGCACGCCCGCCTGCGTTAATGATTTTTCCAATGAAGAATGCGTGGTATCTAAACGGTAAATATCTTTTAATTTGTCATTCCACTTATCGCCGTTTCCGGTATCAACAAGAATTGTTTTTCCGTTGCCGCGAATCAGCAAACAGCGTGATGCCATGGTAATTCTCTGCCGCTCATCCGGCGGATTTGTTTTTGACCAGAACACCCACGGAACAACGCCGAACATTGCGCCGCCATCTAAGGCAAATCTTCCGGTTTCAATCGGCGTAAGTGTATAGTTATGAATTTTCATAATTTCGTTTTCTTTTTTTAAAATTATTTTACACAAAATAAAAAAGTCGGTTCAAAAATGAACCGACTTTTTTTTATACAGAAAACTGTTTTCTATTTTCGAAAATGTGATGTTGCCGGGCTGAGTTCGGGAAAAACACGATCGGGATGCAGCTTCTTTGCCCGTTCAAATAATTCTTCTTCTGTTTCCACATGATTCGGATCCGGAACGCAGCAATCAACCGGGCAAACAGCCGCGCATTGTTCTTGTTCATAATGTCCGACACATTCCGTACATTTTTCAGGAACGATATAATAAAAATCATTCGACAGCGCTTCAAATTGTTGTCCTTCAAATTCGTATTGTGCGCCTCCGGCGTAAATAGCCGTATTCGGGCATTCGGGTTCACACGCACCGCAGTTAATGCACTCTTCTGTAATCATTGTTGCCATAGCAGGGTTCTCCTAATAATAAATTATTCCGTGATTCTTAAAGAAATTTAAATAAAAGTTATTCTAAACTCAATACATCCGCTGAAATGTTCTTTTCTTAAACACTTCCTGCTTCATAAATGACAACAATCGTGCCATGAACAAAGTTTCATCATTCAGATAAATAGCGGTAAAAGTTATGGAATAAGAAGTGTATTGTTGAAAAAAATAAAGAAAAAATTTTTTTATAGAAGAATGGAAGATATATTTTATCTTATTTTTTTCAAAAATGAATGTAGAAAAATATTTTTCCTAATTATGAAGATTATTTTTTTATCACCTGAAGCTCAAATGAAATCTGTCGCAAAGGGAAAATATTTGCAAAGCGGTGTTCGTATAAATCTCTGTTAAAATTTGCCAGCCGGACAAGAATCGAATCAAACCAATGCGCCGATTTCAAGTTTTTATCAAATTCTACATGCAGCAATTTAAAATGAACAGGCGAATAATGAAATTCACCGTGCGAGGTTCCCTCGATAAAATAATCGAATGAATGCAAGCCGAAAAAATGTTTATGAGTCGGGTCGGTATTGGCGTTTCGGTGAGCATAATGCGGAACGGTAATAAAAATTTTTGCATCGGGCTTGGCTATACGGTGAAATTCCACCATGACCTTGATAACATCGTCAAGATGCTCCAGAACATTATCGCAGTAAATTGTTTCAAATGAATTTTCCGGAAACGGATATGGGAATTGATTAAGATCGTGCAGCACATCCGCTGCCGACGATGCAATTTTATCTATGCCGAGTGCATTTGCTCTTTTTCTCGGACCGCATCCGACATCAAGAATTGTATATTTCGGTTTATCCAATCCGTTCTCTCTTATTCAAATAATTCAGCAGACCGACATCAAAAGAAGTTGCCGTATCGAGCAGTACATAATCAATTAAATTTTCACGACACTCTCTTTTATATCGGTCAATAAATTTCCGCATTGCCTCGCGATAACTTTTTTGAAGATGAAACGGCTGCGTCATCATTATCTCGTTTGTTTCCAAATCCTTAAAATTTGCATCGGTGCCGAAAGCGAATGTTCGTTCTAACGGATCAAGAATCTGCATAACAATAACTTCGTGATTGTTATGCCGAAAATGTTTTAATGCCGCAATCACCGATTCAGGATTATCAAATAAATCGCTGAGGATAATGACTAATCCGCGTCGTGTAAGTCTCTCGGCAAGCAGATGCAGCGCGCCGGCAGAATTTGTTTTTTCTGTTGAAGTAATTTTTTCAAGTTCAGTTAATAATCTCAGGAGCTGAGCCTTGGTTGCGTGCGGCGGAATAATAGTCCGGACATCCGAATCATACAGCATTAGACCGACAGCATCCCGCTGTTGAATCATAAGATACGAAAGGGCTGCCGCAAGATACGAGGCATATTCTATTTTTGAAATTCTTCGTTCGTTCTTTTTCAATTCAGAAGCAAAACGCATGGAAGCGCTGGTATCAAGAACGATGTAAGATTTTAAATTCGTTTCTTCTTCAAACTGCTTAATAAAAAATTTATCGGTCTTTCCGTAGGCGCGCCAATCAATTCGCCGAATTTCATCCCCCGGCATATACTGCCGATGCTCGGCAAATTCCACGCTGAAACCATGATACGGACTTTTATGGAGTCCCGTAATAAATCCTTCCACCACAAGACGCGCGCGTAATTCCATGTTCGCCAGTTTTGAAACGGCTTCCGGCTGCAAATATTTTAACTGCTGAATCATGCTTTGAAAATAACTTTTAATTGTTGATGCCGGTCCATCAGCGCTTGATTCGGCTCTTTCTCTAATAATTGTAACTCAAATTTTACCGACGGAATCAACTCATGATTCGGAAATCTTGTTAAAAATAGTTTATAATAAAATTTTGCACTGTCATGCATCTGTAAATTATTATTATAAATATACCCGACAAGAAAAAGCGAAAGCGCCGATGGCTGCATTGCAGGATGTTCTTCATAAAAGAGTTTATAATTATCCAACGCTTCGCGCGGCTGTTTTTTGTAACGATAACTTTCCGCCAATCCGAAGCGCGCCCACGGCGCATACCGGCTCTTGGGGTAATCATCAAGAATTTTCTGACACAATTGCTGCGTAGAATCCCAATGATTATTATTTTTTGCCGATTCTACTTTTATCCACAGCTCTTCATCGGTATAGCTTTTACAACTGCTGAAAAGAACGGGGAAAAGCAGAGCAAATATTATCGACATAATTCCTAATCGAATATAATCTGAAATCTTAACTCTCTTCATTTTTTTCTTCATGAAATCTTTTTCAATACTGCAGCGAAAAATCCGTCTGTTCCTGTTACGTGAGGCAACAATTGAAAATAATCCGAAGTTGATTGAGTTGCAAGATTATACTTTTCAAGAAACGCGGCAGGTTTTTCAAGAATAAATTCATGGTGAGAAGAAAGAAACCGCTCAATCACATTTTGATTTTCTTTTTCCATAAGCGAACAAGTGGCATACACTAATTTTCCGTTTGGTTTTACATAGTGTGAATTTATTTCCAGAATTTGAATCTGTTTATCAAACAGTTCATCAATCATTTTTAAAGTTACCGTCCATTTCATTCCGGGGTTTCGGCGGATGGTTCCCGTTCCGCTGCACGGTGCATCAATTAACACAATATCGGCAAAAGAGATAAAACGCTTGTTCAGCATATTTTCTTCTATCGCTTCAATTCGAATAATATCGGCGCCGGAGCGTTTAATGCGTTTTCGAAGTTCATCCAACCTTGTTGAATGAACATCCATAGCAAAAATCTCGCCTCGGTTTTTCATTATAGCCGCCAGTGCCAGACTTTTACCGCCGGCGCCGGCACAGGCATCAATTACCTTTGAGCGCGGTTTCGGATCAACCAGCAGTGATAGTAACTGGCTTCCTTCATCCTGCACTTCAAACAATCCGTCTCGAAATGCCGGCAACTGAAATATATTTACCCGTTTTTCCAATTGAAGACCAATCGGGGAATATTTTGTAGAAGTCGAGTGAATATTATTGCGCAATAAAATTGCTTGTAATTCATCTCTGGAAATTTTTAACGTATTAGTTCGAAGCGTTAACGGCGCCGATATATTCATAACCGAACAGAGCGCTCGTGTTTCCGTCTCGCCGTAATGGCCACACCAATCTTGAACCAACCATTCTGGAAAAGAATTTTGAAAGGCAATTTCTTTTACAGCGCTTTCAAATTTTTTTGCCATCGAAAGCAATGTATCAATTTTTTGGATGAGCCGATGAAGATCTCCCGTGGTTCTAAACGCTTCTTCGATTTCCAGTGCAAATTGAGCCCGCGCAGCCGTTGATTCGGTGAGATGAAAAAGAAGCGCGCGAAAAAGAGCAGAATGATATTTCCGGTGAAGCGAAAGCGACGAAGATAATTCACATTCTTCTGTTTGCTGCTCTAACCAAATTATTTTTGATTGGTAGCGGAGAATGCCATAAACAGTTTCGGCAATAAATTTTCGATCGTGTGAGCCGAGATATTTATGAGAACGGAAAAACTTATCAAGAAGTACATCAGCCGGACGGTTTGAGGAGTTTATTATAAAATACGCTTCGGCTGCGTGGCCGAGCAAGGAGATTTTTTTCACTATACCCTATCATTAACATGCTGTTTATGATACAATATATTAAATTTTTATCTCGTAACGGAATATCTCCTTAAAAAAGAAAAAGCTGCTTTACAGCAGCTTTTTATACAACTACTTTAAACCGGAAATTAATGCGTATGAATAAATTGTGCATTAAATCCGCAGCGAGGGCAAATTGCGCGTTTTGTTTCAAACTTATTAATGCGCTTTTCTATCGACCGAAGCCCAACAAGCACGACGATTGCAGAAAGAAAAAATAATTCATACGGTAAAATAACAATTGAAAGGGTAAAAAGAACTATCATCAATAAAAGCATCGGAAAAATTCTCAACGAACCTAAATTACAACCACAATTCGGACAACTCATAATATTTCCTCCCATTAATTTATCTTATTAATAATGAAATTTCGATTGGGTTGCTGTGACAAACATCATTTAAGATGAAACCGTTTGCAACGCTACGTTAATTCGTAATTATTTCGTATATTTTGAAAATTTTAAAAACTTAATGATAAAAAGTATATCCTTACAGTTCCTTATTGTTGCAGAACTAATTTTTCATTCACTACTTTTTTCTCAGCAAAAAATTACCCTCTGCGCCGATGATTCAACGCTGCAATTAACTTCGGTAGAATTACCGCACACCTTACAACGTCCGCGTGTTGCATTGGTGCTCAGCGGCGGAGGCGCGCGCGGTATTACCCATCTCGGCGTTATTAAAGCACTGGAAGAAGCGGGGATTAAAATTGATTTTATTGTCGGCACAAGTATGGGAAGCGTGATCGGCGGATTATATGCTTCCGGGTATTCAACACAAGAAATGCAAATGATTGTTGATTCCACACAATGGGCATATATTCTTTCATTAACAGATGATACAAATCGAGGAGATCTCTATCTTTCTCAAAAAGTTACAGCCGATAAAAAGCAGTTAACCATTCGTTTCGACGGGCTGAAGCCGATATTACCCTCATCAATCTCCAGCGGCCAACGATTGACTAATTTTATCAACCAATTAACTTTGCAAAGTATTTATCACCCGATTAATTCTTTTGCGGATTTAAAAATTCCTTTTTACTCCGTTGCAACGGATTTAATAACCGGCAAAAAAGTTGTTTTTAATTCCGGAAGCCTTTCCGAAGCTCTGCGTGCAAGTATTTCCGTTCCGCTGCTTTATTCAACAATTAAAAAAGATACCCTTGAATTAACCGACGGCGGCCTTGTTTCAAACATTCCGGTTGATGTTGCCAAAGAGCACGGTGCAGATATTATTATTGCTGTGGATGTTTCAAGTCCGCTGCGCACCGCCGAACAGCTGACAACCCCTTGGGAGATTGCCGATCAAATTATTAATATTATGGCAAATCCGATAAAGCAACAGCTTCTGCACAATGCAACCGTTGTTGTTACACCTGATATCGGCGCCTATCCGGCAACAAATTTTACAGATTTAAATTTTCTTATTACGCAGGGATATTACGGAATGAAACGCGAGCTGCAGCCGCTGAAAGATTCCATAAGTACATTTTTAAAATCGAATTCAAATCAAACCTTATACGATTCAACACTAACAATCGATTCTCTAAGTTATCGCATCCTTCCGGAACATTGCATGGACGGAAATAATGATCTCCGCCCGTTTCATACCGGAACAACAACCCTGAAAGAAATTTGGAATTATATTTTCGAGCTTCATAACAACAATTCTTTCCGAGATGTTCACGCCGAAATAACACAAAGCGGTTTAAAAACTGATTTATGTATTAAACTGCTTTGCAATCCAACAATCCGTTCCGTTAACCTTACCGGAATGTCAACATTTGATTCATCAGAACTTGAGCAATTTTATCAGCCTCTGATTGGGAAACCTTTGAATAATTCCTCGCTTGTTGCCGCGAATGAATCTCTCCTTCGATTTTATCGAAATAACGGAATGTCTTTAACACGAGTCTTTACGGCATTTGACAGCACAGCCGGCAGACTTTCTGTTACGGTTAACGAAGGAATTATCAGCAGCATTCATTTCGTCGGAAAAAAAATTACGCGAGACTGGGTGATTCGGCGCGAGCTGCCATTTAAAAGCGGCGATATCTTTACAATACAAAATGCTACACAAGCACTGGTAAATTTATACGCAACCAATTTGTTCGAGCAGGTATTAATTGATATCGGCTATGAAGGAAACAACCCTTCCGTTGTCATTCATTTTGAAGAAAAAAAATCTGACCTCATACGAATGGGAATGCGTGTGGATAATGAACGCAATTTACAGCCCTCAATTGAAATACGTAATGATAATATTCTCGGTACGGCAACGGAATCCGGTCTCTCTTTCGCCGGCGGCGGAAGAAATCGAAAACTTCTTTTTGATATTAAAGCGAATAGAATTTTTAATTCTTATTTTACCGCAGGGCTGAATATTTATCATTCATTCAAAGATATTTATACCTACGGAAATAACCCAAACCTTAATCCTAGAAAATATTTCAGCCGAGTTCGTATCGGAGAATATCGGCAGATTCTTTACGGCGGATCGTTTACGCTCGGCAGACAAGTTGAACGGTTCGGCACGGTTTCAGCGGAATACCGGCTTGAGGCAAATGCAATTCATTTTCTGGACGGCATAGGATATACGCCGGAAGAATATTCACTTCAAGCGTTAAAGCTCAATTCTCTTATTGATACGCAAGATAGCTTTCCTTTTGCACGAAACGGTTCAATGACCCGTTTTTCATGGGAAACCGCAACATCTTCTTTAAAATCCATTGTCGGAAATATCGGCTATTCAAAAATCTTTTTTTCGTATGAATGGTTTTCTTCTCTCTCATTTTTCACTCTTCATCCGAAATTTCAAATCGGTTTCGGCGATAGAACGCTTCCGTTAGCGCAGCAATTTTCCTGGGGAGGCGAAGATTCTTTCTACGGCTTGTTTGAAGACGATATGCGCGGCAGACAAATCTTTCTTTCGAACATTGAATTACGCACACGGCTTCCCTTTAAAGTTTTGTGGGATACGTACTTTCATATTCGTTACGATTTCGGAAATATCTGGCCGCAGCAGGAAAATATTAGTACGCGGGACTTCCATCACGGCATCGGTTTAGGCTTTGCCGTTGATACGCCGCTGGGACCGGCAAGTTTTTCTATCGGAAGAAGTTTCTACATCAGAAGGGATTTATTGGATGAGCCGTTAACACTGGGCCCAATTATTATTTATGCGTCGTTTGGGTATCCTCTTCAATAAATATTTATTCCAAAGAGAACAGCACATTACTCTCAATCCATTTTTTCTCTAAATCGGAAAATGCTGGCGGCAAGAATGACAATTCCCATTCCCAACAACATCGATGCTTCAAACCACAATTCATTTAATGTTGAGCCTTTAAGAATTATGGAACGCACTACCACAAGAAAATAGCGCATAGGAATTCCGTAAGAAACATATTGCAGCACATCCGGCATATTCTCCACCGGGAAAACAAAACCGGAGAGATACATCATTGGAGACATCAACCCGAACGTTCCAACCATCATCGCCTGCTGCTGAGTATCCGAAAGAGTAGAAATAAGCAGCCCCAGCCCCAATGTTGTTAGCAGGAAAAATCCCGCAATAGTAAACAACAAAATAACGCTGCCGCGGATTGGGATATCAAAACCATAAACCATAACCAGCGTAACAACCGTTACATTAACAAAACCGATGATAATAAAAGGAACTAATTTTCCTAAAATCATTTCCGCAGGACGCAGAGGCGTAACCAGCAGCTGTTCCAGCGTGCCGATTTCCTTTTCTTTTACAATTGCCATGGCGGTAAGATTCATAGTCGTTAATAAAAGAATTAATACTAAAACTCCGGGCACCATAAATTTTCTGGAAACCAATGTCGGATTATACCATGCGCGTGATTCTAAATTCATTCCGCCGAGCTTTTTTATATCGCCGCCGAGAGAAGCCATTTTTTCTGCAGAATATTTTGCAATAATTTGGTTTGCGTAACTCATAATAATTGCCGTCGTGTTTCCTTCGCTGCCATCCATTAAAATCTGCACGTGTGCCGATTCATGTTTTATTATTTTATTTCCAAAGTTATGCGGGATAACCAATGCCATTGAGACATTATTATTATCCAGATAGCGTTCAATGCTTTGATATTCTTCCGTTGAGTAGAGCATTGAAAAATATCCTGAGTTGGTAAAAGATTGTATAAACTCTCGGCTCTGTTCGGTTTTATCTAAGTCGCACAAAACAAATGAAATATTTTTTACATCCAACGAAGCGGCATAACCGAGAAATGCTAATTGCAGCACCGGCGCCACAAAAATCAACGGAAGCATTCGCTTATCTTTAAATATTTGTCCGAATTCCTTTTTCAGCAGCGCCCGAATCCGTTGAAGACGTCGTTGTAATTTTTCCGGCAAAAAAGAACGTTCCATTATGCCAGCTCCCGTTTAAATCTTCTAACGGCAATGGTAATAACCACCGCAATAAAAATTAGAAGATATAACACTTGATCCCAGAATGCTTCAATACCGACTCCTTTTAAAATAATACTGCGCATAATAACAAGATAAAATTTTGCCGGTGTAATATTCGATAATATTTGAAGTGCCAGCGGCATACTGCGAATGGGAAACATAAAACCCGATAATATTAATGTGGGAAGCATGGAAACTAACGATGCCATTTGAAAGGCAACCTGCTGACTGTCCGAAATAGTGGAAACCAACAAACCAATTGATAATGCGGAAACAATAAAGATGGTTGTAACAATAAATAACAAGAACAGACTTCCCTTAACAACGACATCAAACAACAGATAGGCTGAAATAATTACGAGCGTTGCCGCCGTTAGTGATATGATTGCATACGGAATCATTTTTCCGATGATTAAACTCAGCGAATGAACCGGCGCAACATTAATCTGTTCAATGGTGTTTCGTTCTTTTTCTTTCACAATGGAAAGCGACGTGGCAATAACGCCGGTGATTGCCAGAATAAAAGCAATTAAACCGGGAACAAGAAATTTTGCGCTTTTTAATTCCGGATTGTATAAAACTTTTGTTTGGAAGTTCACCGGAATAAAACTTTTTCTGCCGATCTTCGCCAGATTTTGTAAAATTATCTGCTGGGAATATTGCAAAGAAACCGCCTGCGCATAACCGATAATCGTCGTAGCGGAATTTGCATCCATACCGTCAACAATAACCTGCACGGAGGCCTGATTCCCGGATAGTAATTTTTGTGAAAAATTTGTCGGGATAACAAGCGCCAGTTTTACTTTCCCCTCATCAACTAATGTTTTAATTTCATTATAATCATTAAGTGAAACGGTGTAATCAAAATATCCGGATGAGATAAAATTCTGAATAAAGTCTCTGCTTTGCGCAGATTTTTCAGCATCATACACCGCCATTTTAATATGCTTCACGTCAAAATTCAGTGCATAACCGTTTAACAAGAGAAGAAATGCCGGCACAAGAGTAAGAATTGCCAGCACGCGCTTATCTCTGCGTATCTGCCGAAATTCTTTTTTAATTATCGGAATGAGCTGCGCAAACATTACTTTTCCTTTTTCGCCTGCTCATCGAGCAGAAATATAAACACATCCTCCAACGAGGGAATAATCCGTTCAACATTATCGACAGAAATATTGTGGCCGCTCAGCAGCGTTTTAATATTTTTATCGGCGTTTGCTTCATCGGAAACAATGACGTGAAGATAATTTCCAAAGACGGAAGTTTCCAGCGCCCAGGGCTGCCGTTCAATTTTTTCCATTGCATCAACAACATTCGAACATTGCACTTCCAGAATCGGGTGCTTGATATAATTTTCTTTTAATTCTTTCGGGCTTCCGTTGGCAATAATTTTTCCGGCATTAATCAAAATAATATCGTTGCAATATTCCGCCTCTTCTAAAAAATGCGTGGTAACAAGCGTTGTTATTCCTTCTGCCGACATTTCATTGATCAATTCCCAAAATTTTCTTCGCATAATCGGGTCAACACCGCTGGTCGGTTCATCCAGAAAGACAATTCGCGGACGATGAAGCACGGCGCATCCGAGCGCGAGCCGCTGCTTCCATCCGCCGCTTAAGGTGCGCGTAATGCTTCGTTCTTTCCCTTGAAGGTTGGCAATTTCCAACACCCATTTTTTCCTTTCGGCTAATTCATTATTTCCCAATCCGTACACTCTTCCGAAGAAATCAATATTTTCTTCCACCGTAAGATCTTCATACAGAGAAAACTTCTGTGACATGTAGCCGATACTTTCTTTCACTCTGTTCGGTTCTTTGTTAATATCATAACCGCCGACTCTGGCGCTTCCTTCCGTTGAATTAATCAGCGCGCACAGCATTCGAATGGTTGTCGATTTTCCGGCGCCGTTCGCGCCGAGAAATCCGAAAATTTCTCCTTCTTGTACCTGAAAGCTGATTCGGTCAACGGCGGTAAACTTGCCGAACCGTTTCGTTAAATTTTCAACTTCAATGGGATTCATTCTTTGTTAAAAGAGAAATAAAAACATTTTCAAGATTCGGTTTAATCACCCGCCAATCGGTAATAGGAATATTGTTTTCCGCGAAGCCGGTAAGAATGCTGTTCATATCATTCTTTGCATCGGCAACAACAAGATGTATTCTGTCGCCGAATGCCTGCACTTCTTTAACTGCCGGCTGAGTTTTCAAATGAGAAAATGATTTTCGGATTTCCGTCGTTACGACTTCTACAACTTCCCCGTTCATTTCTTCTTTTACTTTCTCGGGCGTGCCGTGAACAAGAATTTTTCCGTTATTCATTAAGGCGACATGGGCGCACCGTTCGGCTTCATCTAAATACGGGGTTGTTAAGACAATAGTAATTCCGGATTTTAAAAGTGATGAAAGTACTTTCCAAAAATCTCTTCTCGAAACAGGATCAACGCCTGTTGTCGGTTCATCGAGAAAAATTACTTCAGGGGCATGAATAAGAGTGCAGGCAAGAGCAAGTTTTTGTTTCATTCCACCGGAAAGTTTTTCTGCAAGACGCGTGCGAAACGGCGTCAGGCGGGTAAATTCCAGCAACTCATTTCGGCGGTCGTGAAAGCTGTGAATGTTATGAATTTCGGCGAAAAACTCAATATTTTCATCAATCGTTAAATCGCCGTACAGACTGAACTTTTGAGAGAGATATCCGATTTTATTTTTCAATCCATTCAGCTGCGATTGAACATCCAGACCTAAAATATTCATCCTGCCCGAATCGGGTTTCACAATTCCGCACAACATTCTCATCAGCGTCGTTTTCCCGACACCATCGGGACCCACAAGCGCAAACATTTCGCCTTGTTGAATTTCCAGCGAAAGATTATTAACGGCGGCAATGCTTCCGTAGTTTTTTGATATATGTTGAATTGAAATCGCACTCATCTTATTTCAGATACGCATCCGCCGGCATACCGGATTTTAATTCGCCGTTTTGATTCATCACTTCCAATTTTACTTCAAAAACAAGTTTCGTGCGTTCATCCTTTGTCTGCACATTGCGCGGAGTAAATTCCGCCGTCGGCGAAACATAAATGACTTTGCCGGAATAATTCTTATCGGGATATGTATCAATCACCACATCCGCCTCTTCACCGATTTTTACTTTACCGAGTTCCGTCTCGCTGACATAAATTCTCAATTCCATTTTTTCCATACGGGCAATAGTCGCAACAACCATTCCGGCACCGATGAGTTCTCCGGTTTCAACCGGCTTATGCGTTACAATTCCGGCAACAGGCGCCACAATATAGCTGTCGCCTATTTGTTTGCGAATAATATTCGCCTGAGCACGCGCCTGTTCTACGCGGGCTTTTGCCGCTCGTAAATCTTCCGGACGTGCAAAACGCTGCAATTTTTGCAAACCTTGTTTTGCCGAATTCACCTGCGCTTGCGTTATGGTAAAACGAGATTCGGCATCTTCGTATTGTTTCTGCGAAACAGATTTCTGCTGAAACAATTCTTTAATGCGCTGAAAATCCGCCTGTGCCGATTGCAACGATGCTTCCGACGCGATAAGATTTTCTTTTGCAGATTTCAAATCTTCTTCACGCGCGCCGTTCAACAGCAGGGCATATTGCGCTTCTGCAGCTTCAACGCCGGCAGAAGCATTTGCCAATTGCAAGGATAGCATCTCATGGTCAAGTTCGGCAAGCGTGTCTCCCGTTTTTACCATTGAACCTTCATCAATAAAAAGATGAAGGAGCTGTCCGTTCACTTTCGCGGAAACATTTACTTCAACAGCTTCCAAAATTCCGCTGGCTTCAATATTTCCTTTATGGTTATTTCCGCATCCAAATCCGATAACAGCAACAAGCAAAAAACTCAAAAATTGTTTCATCGCTTCCTCTTTCAAATTGAAATTTCGTATTTCAAAAATTCTTTTCGTGCTTCATCCGTTAATGCTCCTTCAAAGATGACATGAAATATTGTGTACATTGCTTCCTTCGGAGAAAAAGAATTTTTTGAGAGCACTTCCGGATTTACAATGGTTTGAATTGAATTAATAAACATCAGAAAAACAATATCCCGATGAACGTCCGTGCGAAATTTTCCCTGCCTTCTTGCCTCGTCAATAATTAAAGCAACACGTGAGCTAATCATCTCCGTTCGAAATTTATCCACTTCCTTCCACAATACCGGGGTAAAGCGTTGAATATCCGATTGGAAAGCACGGCTGAATCTTCCCGTCATCTTTCCGACAAACAGCATTAACTCCGCTAACTTTTGAATAACCGGTTTTTCGGAGATGGTAATTGCCGTTACCTGCTTTTCAAAACTTTTCATAAGCATCTGCACAACGGTCTTCACCAGAATATTTTTGCTGGGAAAGAATTTATACATGGTCTTTTTGCTGATGCCGAGTTCGCCCGAAAGTTCATCAAGCGTAACTTTGTTAAAACCCGAAAAAAGAAACCGCTCTTCAGCAAGATCAATGATTCTTTCTTTCGGTTCTTTTTCAATATCTTCCATTAATTTTACTCCTTTAGGAAACTTTTATATTTTTTATAGTTTCCTTTTGTGTAAAAATAAAGCCCAAAGACGATTTAGGCAAATATTTTGGAAACTTTTATATTTTCTTTCGTTTCCAATATAACTGTTTTAATACTTCCGCGCAAGAAAAATATTTAAAAATACTTATAAAATAGAAGTATTAAAAAAGTTTAATAGCTCTCATTTTTATTCGGAAATTTTTTTGCTTTCACCTCTGAGATATACGATTGGAAAGCTCTGCGCATCACCTCAGAAAGATTTGCATATTGACGCACAAAGCGCGGATGAAATAATTCATTCATCCCGAGCATATCATTGGTAACGAGAACCTGACCGTCGCAGTGAGATCCTGCACCGATGCCGATTGTTACACACTGAACAGAAGCCGTAACTTTTGCGGCAAGCTCTTCAGGAATTTTCTCCAACACGATAGCAAAGACGCCGGCTTTTTCCAACAGCTTTGCATCTTCAATTAATTTCTTTGCTTCTTTCGTTTCTTTTGCACGTACTTCATACGTTCCGAATTTATAAATCGACTGCGGCGTAAGCCCTAAATGTCCCATCACAGGAATTCCAATATCAACAAGCTGTTCTATTAACGGTACAATTCGCTTTCCCCCTTCCATCTTCACCGCTTCGGCGCCGGATTCTTTTAATATTCTTCCGGCATTACGCACGGCTTCTTTACTATCAACTTGATAAGACATAAAAGGCATATCGGCAACCAGCATTGCGCGCTTCACGGCACGGCGGACAATTTTCGAATGGTAAATCATTTCATCCAGCGTTACGGGAATTGTTGTTTCTAAACCCTGCACAACATTTGCCACCGAATCACCGACAAGAATAATATCAACACCGGCATCATCAAGAAGCCGCGCAGTAGAAAAATCGTATGCCGTGAGCATGGCAATTTTTTCGCCTTTCTCTTTCATTGCGAGAATGGTCTTTGTGGTAATGCGTTTATATTCGCCTTTTTGCGTTGACATAAAAACCTCTGATTTATTTTAAGCAGGCAGTTCTATCGGTGATGCAATAAACTGAATATGTAATTCAGATTCAAATCCGTATTGCAGCGCGCTGGCAACTTCTTCAAAAGAAACATCTCGTTGCAATATATCATTCAGTGTCGTTGTGCGTTCCTGCAGATTTCGCCGAATTGATTCTCTCGCCTCATTCTCCGGAACATTCAACAATTCGGCAAGCTGCTGATGTTCGCTGCCGATAAGTATTGAACCGTGTTGAAGTACTATTTCATTCCCGCTGCCGGAAGTATAGCGGCGCTGCGCGCTGCCGACAAGTTTTTTTCCTGAATGAAGAATTTCAAATCTGGCGGCGCTTGAAAAACAAGGAATGGAATTCCGGCTTTTGTATAACATCTGAAAATCCGGCTGATGCTGTTCAAATTCAATTTCGGCGCCGAGAAAACGAAGACCGGAAGCAATTGCCCTGCTGATTTCCGAATAGATTGCATGAATACTTTTTTGTTCCGAAGGAAGAACAACGCTGTAGGTCAGTTCGTTGGCATGAAGAATCGCCCGTCCGCCCGTCGGCCTGCGGACTATTTCAATTCCGCGCGCTCTGCACTCGGCTTCGTTTATTTCAGATTCTTTTTGATTATAACCGAGCGATATTGCCCAAGGTTTCCAGCCATAGACCCGAAGAGTTGATGATATTTCGCCACGCAGTAATTGCTGTGCAAGTTTTTCATCAACTTCCATATTCTTACTGCCGGAAAGAAAACCGGTATTGAGAAACTGCCAATGCTCAACGACATTATTCATGAGAAATGAAACGCGGTCCGGAAATGATTCCGCGCTTTGCATTGGCAATAAAATCCAGAAGCGTTTGAACTTCCGGCGTAACAGTCATTGTTAATTTAATCTTTTCAACTGCCTGGGAGACATTAAATTTTGAAAGATAAATTGTTCGATAAGCATTATTCAGCGCATCAACGGCTTCCGGTGAAAAGCCGCGCCGCTTCAATCCGATAACATTTAATCGTTCGAATGAAAGCGGAAGTCCGCCGGCGATGATATACGGCGGAACATCTTTGGTGACGCGAAACATTCCGCCGATCATTGTGTGCGCGCCGATGGTAACAAATTGATGAACGGCAACAATGCCGCCGATAATAGCCCAGTCTTGTATAGTTACATGACCGGCAAGCTGAACGGCATTGGCAATAATAACGTTGTTGCCGATGATACAATCATGCGCAACGTGAGTATATGCCATTAATAAACAATTTGAGCCAACAGAAGATTTTTGGTGCTGCTTCATCGTACCGCGATTTAGTGTGCAGAACTCACGGATGGTTGAATTATCTCCAAGCTCAAATGTTGTCGGCTCATTTTTGTAGGAAAGATCCTGAGGCGGGGCAGAAACAGCCGCGCCTTGATGAATTTTACAATTCTTTCCGATTCGAGCGCCGTTTTGAATTGTCGCATGCGGACCAATCCACGTGCCGTCGCCGATCATTACGTCATCTTCAATAATTGCATAAGGATCAACGGTAACTCCATTCCCTAATTGCGCTTTGGGACTGACAATTGCCGTTGAGTGAATTGTTGTACTCATAGTCATTTAAAAATTAAGAAAATTTCTGTCGGTCAACTACAGAAGCGGTTAACTCTGCTTCACAGACAAGCTGTCCGTCCACAAATGCTTTCCCTTCCATAATACAGATTTTGCTGCGCCGGGTTTTCATTGTTAATTCATACACAAGCTGATCGCCGGGATGAACCGTTTTTCTGAACTTGGCATTATTGATTCCCATAAAAAGAACGAGTTTTGTTTCCTGATCTGCCGAACCGTCCAGAAGAAGAACGCCGCCGGTCTGCGCCATTCCTTCAATAATTAACACTCCCGGCATCACCGGCGCACCGGGAAAATGTCCTTGAAAAAATTCTTCATTGAACGAAACATTTTTTACGCCGACAATTTTTTCTCCCAGCATAAAATCAATTATTTTATCCACCAGAAGAAACGGATAGCGGTGCGGAAGAATTCTCTGCAGCGCAGTAATATCAAAAAGGCGTCCTTCTTTCTTCTCATGCTGATATTTTTTGATAATCTTTTTTTGCTGATAAAGCTTTCGAACAATTTTTGCAAATTCAACGTTGCTGGCATGTCCCGGACGCGCGGCAAGAATATGTCCCTTCAGCGGAACGCCGATCAGCGCAAGATCGCCGAGCATATCCAGCAGTTTGTGGCGCGCCGGTTCATTCTTAAAGTATAATTGTTTTTTGTTCAGGGGCTTTCCGTGCCCGCCGAGAAATACTGATTCCTTAATGCCGAGTTTATCGGCAAGCCGCCGTAATTCTTCATCCGGAAGATCGCGATCGGCAATGACAATCGCATTATCTAAGCTTCCGCCTTTAATTAATCCGGCATCGCGAAGCTGTTCGACTTCATGAAGAAAACAGAACGTTCTGCACATAGAAAATTCCGGAACAAATTCTTTTTCCAAATCGAATAATCCGGTGTGCTGGCTTCCCAGTGCAGGATTATTGTAATCAACCATCACGGTAATGCGAAAATCATCCGTCGGCAGAGCAACAATCTGTACGCCCTTTTCTTCATTTTTATATTCAATCGGCTGATCGATCACAAGATAATCTTTCGGCGCATCCTGCACTTCAAACTCTGCTTCGGTCAGCAGATCAACATACGGTTTAGCGCTGCCGTCTCCCACGGGGGGTTCAATACCGTCGAGGTCAATAATGATATTGTCAATCTGTAAGCCGACAATTGCGGCAAGAACATGTTCGGTCGTGTGAACGCGTGCTTCTCCGATTCCGATAGTTGTTCCCCGCGCAATATCAACAACATGATCAACATCAGCCGGAATTTCGGGCGAACCGCCGATATCGATGCGCCGAAATCGAATTCCGTAATTTTCCGGCGCGGGACGAAAAGTCATTGTGCAGGTTGTTCCGGTATGAAGACCAATGCCGGACATGGAAACCGGTTTTTTTATTGTGCGTTGGTGAACTAACATGGATATTTCCTATTTCCGTAATACGTGTGTAAATTTATTTTCTTAAATTTTTCAATGTTGTTTCTAACAATTCTATTTTCTTTTTCATTTCTTCAATTTGTAAAAGCAGTTCGGGAAGCTGACGCGCTGCGGCTTCCATTCTTCTCCACTTCATTGCTTCTTTTGCCGGATAGCCGGCATATATCTGTCCTTCTTTATTTAAAATTTTCGTTACGGCTGAAGCTCCTTCTACCTTCACTTCATCAGAAGTGAAAACGTGTCCGGTAATTGAAACACCGCCGCCAATCATATTCCGATTGCCGATTTTTGTACTGCCGGCAACTCCCGATAAACCGGCAATCACCGTATCTTCTCCCACAACAACATTATGTGCTATTTGCACAAGATTATCGAGCTTTGTCCCCCGTTTTATTCTTGTATCACCGAGCGTTGCCCGATCGACACAACTGTTTGCCTGAATTTCAACATCATCTTCAATCACTACAATGCCGAGCTGCGGAATTTTTTGATACGAATGATCTTTCTTCGGTGCAAAGCCGAATCCATCGCCGCCGATGACTGCGCCGGGTTGAATAATCACTCGATTTCCTATAACACATTCTTCGCGAACAGTAACATGTGAATAAAATTTACAGTCACTTCCAATTTTTACATCGCGGCCGATAACAACATGCGGATGAAGAACAACATTATCGCCGAGAATAGAATTTTCTCCGATAACCACATACGCGCCGACGGAGGGATTGCTACCTAGTTTTACATTTTGGTGAATTACGGCGGTGGGATGAATACCCGGTTCACTATCTTGTTTCTTCGGGTTAAAGGCATCAATAGCAATAACAAAGGAAGAATACGGATCATCAAGCATAATCAGCGCCGGCGGAAGTTTTGAAAATTTTTTTAACTCAACATTCCGGCTGACTAAAACACAGGAAGCTTCGGTTGTTTCCAAAAATTTTTCATACTTCGAATTGGCAATGAACGATAACGATCCTGGCGTCGCTTCTTCAATTTTTGCAAGACCGGTAATTTGAAGCGAGGCATCGCCGATGATGCTTCCTTCTAATAATTGCGCTATGTGCTGTACCGTTATCATTGAAAACAGAAACGAGGTCAAACGACCTCGTCTCTTTATTTTTGCTGAAGTTTTTCTAAAACTTTTTGTGTTAAATCATGCTTGTTATTGGCATACAAAAGAAGTGTCGAACTGTTTCTATCGACAACATAATCATATCCTTCACTGTCGGCAACATCTTTCACTGCTTTGAATATTTTTTCCTGAATCGGTTTCATTAATTCATTCTGCTTAGTGAACAACTCTCCGTTGGTGCCGAACTTCTGCTGGCGATAATCAACTAATTTCTTATCAAGATCCTGTAATTCCCGTTCAACTTCAGCCCGCCTCTTATCGGACATAATAAGTTTTCGTTTATCATATTCTTCAAACTTAATCTGAATATCGCTTTGCATCTTTGCCAATTCGTTTTGCCATTCAGACGTAAGCCCATCCAGCTGCTTTTGAGCGTCCTGCGCTTCCGGCAGCTGTTCCATAATTACCTGGGAATTTATATATCCGATTTTTGTCTGCGCCGAAAGTGAAGTCTGCATCACAATTCCAAAAAACAGCAGACACCCGAAACGAATTACTGAGTTCATAACTCCGCCTCCCTCTTTAAAAAAATTATTTCCCGCCGCGTTTCAATAAATCAAGCACTTTAAATGTATAATCATACAGCGGATCGGCGTATAACACAGGAACATCGTTCGCTTTATCAAACACAAAAGATAATTTTTGTTCTTTTGCAACCTTTGCAATTGCTTGATAAACTTTTTCTTGAATCGGTTTCATCACTTTATCGCGCTGCGCAGCAAGTTCCTGCTGCTTTTCCTGACGGTAGGTATAAATGCTTTGTTCTTCTTCCGTTAATTCTTTTACCTTTGCCTGCTTCGTCGCTTCATTCAGCATTTGTGATTGCTTCTGAAATGCATCAGCTTTTTCCTGAAGCGCTTTGCTTCGTTTTTCAATTTCATCCTGAAATGCTTTTACCATATTTTCAAGTTTTGCCTGAGCATCTTTTGCTTCCGGCAGTTCTTTAATAACGGTATCGGAATTAACGTAACCGATTTTTAATTGTCCCTGCTGTGCCTGTGCAAGAAGAACAAATAATGATGTCGTAAAAAGAAGTGTTAAGATTTTTTTCACAATGACCTCAATTGTTTAATTAATAGAATAAGTAATTAAAATCCTCTGCCGAATTGGAAATGGAAATGCCATCCGGAAGGCGCGCCCGGAATATTTGTCGGCGCATCGTATCCATATCCGTAATCAAAACCAAGAAGCCCGATCGGATTAATCATCAGCCGTGCACCGACACCGAACGAGCGTTTTAAATCAAACATATCGGTTTTTTTCAAATTTTCCCACACATTTCCGGCTTCAGCAAATGTTAGCAGATAAATCGGAATTGGATTTAACGAAACATTAAATCGCAGCTCTGCCGTATGTTTTGCCATAATCAGCGCCGGAATTGCTCTGCCGGATGCATCTACCGGTCCGATACTCCGATCTTCATATCCGCGCAGCGGTGTTGTAGCAATTTGTCCTAAACCTGTTCCTCCCATTCCGAATGTTTCCAACGGCGGAACATACGAATTTTTCTTAAAGGGAAAAAGAGCGCCGTATTGCGTACTTAAATATAATGCAAATTTCGGACTATTAAACGCCGGCATATAAAATTCTGCATTGAACAGATGTTTATTATACTGTGCGGTTCCGGGAAGAATCGGCGCGCCGGAAATTTCGTTGTATAACGAAATTGTACTTCCCTGATTTGGAAACAACGGACTGTTTTTACTGTCGCGAATAATTGTCTGCGCCAAACTGAACTGGCTTGTCTTTCCGGTGGTGTAATAGTACGAATAAATTCCAACATCCTGGACATCTAACCGCTGAAATCGAAACGTCCAGCTGATATTAAAATAATCATCGGGCCATTTCAATCTTCTTCCAAGCGTTAATGTTCCTCCCTGCTGGTGAAGCGTGTAATAATAATCCTGCTTGGTATCGTACAGACTGAAA
>JACFMZ010000191.1 GCA_019455105.1 Bacteroidota bacterium
GCCCTCAAAGCGGAAGAAATCGAAGAGCTCTTTCAAGCCGTCGCAAAAGATGCGAAGACCCTTTTCACCGTGGATTTAGAAAAGAAAACAATCTCATTTGGCAACCGTGCAATCGCGTTTGATTTGCGCGAAGCAATGAGGCAAAAGCTCTTGCAAGGCTTGGACGACATCGGCTGGACTCTGCAATTTGTCGACGACATCGCGAAATACGAGGCAGCAATTAGCCACGGGGGACACGGAGGAACACAGAAATAAGAAGCACGCTGTGACTTACATGGAATCGCCCTATGCTCGCTGTATCCTTTGTAGTTCAATAGGACATTTTGTTAATTACAGGAGAACTCGCGCGAGTGATACGAAGAATAGGTGCGCGGGCGAATCGTGGGGTTGCCTCATGATGTGACATAATTCTGCCGATACCTTCGGTATGACAGAATCCGAAATTCAAAAACTTGTTCGTACTTACGAAGAGAACCTGCGTTCCTTTGCAGAAAAAAACCGGAGCGAAAAACCTAATCTTTATCAGTGGGAAGTCGAGCTTGTGAAAACATGCCAGAGTTCAAACGCTGAATTCGCCAAGACAGCGGCGAGGTATGTCGGTGCAGGTGCGACGCTAAAAAAAACTGCGAAGAATGCGGCTCAAAATTAAAGCTCCACGATTATCGTCTTCGCACGTTACAGTGCACATTGAACACCATTCGGATTCGACGACCTTGTTTCCATTGCGAGAAATGTGGCACTTATCACATCGATGAAGGTGAATCTCTTCGACACGGCAAGCTGACACCTCTTTTAACCGAACGCGCCTGTTTGCTTTCGGCTCACATGCCGTTTGAAATCGCTGCCGAAGAAATTGAAAAACCAGATTTAGCCGCAGCATTTGCAGACACACCGGAAATGAAAAGCACGTTTAGCAATCGAGCTTACGTTGAAATCGACGGCGCAATCTGGATAGAAAATCTTACTAAAGAACTGCTTCCATATGCAACCCACATTTTAGATTGGTATCATGTGAAAGAAAAATTATGGAAGTGCGCGAAAGAATTATTTGGAGAAAATTCCGAACGATGCCCGATTTGGGTTAAGAAATTTTCTGATCAAATTTGGAATGGAAAAATAGATCAGG
>JACFMZ010000110.1 GCA_019455105.1 Bacteroidota bacterium
AGATACGAATTTTTTGTGAAGGGATAAACTGATTTTTTACCGGAAAACAGGGGATTTAATATGGAAATCTATCATCTATTTCTGCATTCGCTAATTCAACAATAAATGTTGTCAATCGTTCAACAATTAGTTGAACATATCGTTCTCCTTTTTCTTTGGAAGCCTATCGCGGATCGCCGTGAGTAGAATCTAATGTAACAATATGCCACGGGCGGGCAATGTAAACCCATCCTTTGTTAATCGCTTCGAACCGCGACGGATAGGAACCGCCGTCGTTGGAATGTTCAAGGTGAACAAGATCGCCGAAGAGAGCCATATCAATACTGGTTTCCATTTCGTCGGCATGCTCGCCGCTTTTTTCAAAAATTTCTTTTGCTTTATCGCTGCCGACCTTCCACCAATCTACCAGCGCAAGAAAAAGTTTTGTCCGTCGATACATATCCCGCAGCAGTGGTTTAAAATCATTTCCGCCGTGTCCGTTTACGAGTACAAGTTTTTGAATTCCATGAAATTCCAGCGACTCAATAATATCAACAATCATGACATCAATATTTTTCTGGCGAACATTAATGTTAAGGGGAAAATTCAGCGTGTTGCCCTGCACGCCGTACGCAATAGTCGGAAGAAGAATAATGCGCGCATTTTGCTCCCATGCTTTTTCGCAAACGCGGTCGGAAACAATAGTGCTGTGAAAAGCATCTGAGCCGTACGGAACGTGCATGCCGTGCGCTTCCGTGGAACCAATCGGAAGAATGGCAGTGGTAAAAGTGTGTTCGCGAATTGCTTTTTGTGTTAGTTCTTGTAATCGCCAGGGTTTCATAAATATTTTCAACCGTTATTTCGTTAATGATTCATAAATTGCATTATGCAGCAAGGGACGAACTCGTGATATTTTTAAATTGGCACGCGTAGGATACACACGGTTTGTTAACAATATTACGATAATATTTTTTTCAGGATCCGCTGCTACTGAAGTACCGGTAAATCCCGTATGAAGAAATGTTTTCATTGAAGAATACTTTCCGGAAAACGAAAAATCGGAAGATTTTGTATCCCAGCCGATTCCCCGGCTTGATTTTTCGGATTGACGCGCCGTAAATTTTTTTATTGTTTCTTCTTTAAGATATCTCTTTCCGCCGTATACGCCGCCGTTTAATTCCATTTGTAATAATTTTACCAAATCACCTGCCGTAGAAAATAATCCGGCATGTCCGGAAACGCCGCCGAGTGTTGCGGCATTTTCATCATGCACTCTGCCGTGTACGGCAACATTCGTTTTCTTCCAGAATGAATCTATCTCCGTCGGCACAACCCGGTACCATAATGATTTCGGCGGATTGTACATTGTGTTGCTCATTCCCATTGGTTTAAAGAATACGGAATCAACATAATTATCCAGCGTTGTGCCGGTAATTTTTTCAATTATTTTTCCGGTAGTAATTAATCCCAAATCGCTGTACACGGTTGAATCGCCCGTCTTATACTCCAGCGGTGTGGCAAAAATTGAATCCATAACACATTTGGGATTATCGCAAAATTCATAAAACTTTCTCCACGCCGGAAGCCCGCTGTTATGAACGAGAAGATTGTAGAGCGTAATATTTTCTTTTCCGTTCTGCCCGAACGCAGGAAAATATTTTATCACTTTATCATCCAGAGACAATTTCTTTTCATCATACAAGCGCATTACGGCGGAAGTGGTGGCAATAACTTTCGTTACGGAAGCGAGGTCGAACATCGCATCGGTTGTTACGGGTGTTGCGTTTGAATCATACGTAAATTTTCCGAAAGCTTTTTGATAGAAAATTTTTCCGTCTTTTGCCGCCAGAACCACTGCTCCAGGAAAAGCAGAATCGGCAACAGCTTTTGTGATTAAGACGTCTATTTTTTTCAATGAATCGGAATTAAACCCCGCATCTTCCGGTGTTGTATCATATACATAAAGTGCAGGGTAGGAAACGCCTTCACCAAATTTATATTTCCCGGGAATTGTAATAGGCAGTTTTCCTCTTGCCGGCTGCTCGCCGAACATTACTTCCGCACATGCTTCCTGCGAAGGGACGCTGGCGCTGTATGTCTGAACAAAGGCGTCAAAGGTTGGCGCTTCAATAACGACATAAGGATTTCCAATAGAAACACCAACCATCGGCTTTTTCAATTTCGCTATTTCCTTCAGAACGGCAAGAACTTCCTTTGAAAGAAATCCGGTCATCTGCGAGGAGCGCATTTGATAATTAAACTGACAGAGAATCATATCTGCGCTTTTTGCTTTTTTCACCACATCGTCGTATTCCATTTTATTGCTGCGAGGATCAATCACCACGGCGGACATCCATTTTCTCTTATTCAATAAATTATGCAAATCAAGATTTGAAAAAGGATTTTCTGTATCCGAAAAAACAATATCAAGAACTTTCTTTCCGTTCAAATTTTGAAACGGCAGAATACCGGACTCATTTCCCAATACCGTAATAGATTTTCGCGCAATTTCTTTTGCCAAATCTTTGTGTGCCTGATTGGCAATTGTTTTATTCAACAGATTAACATCAACAAACCGATTCGTATCAAGTCCGGACCATTTTTTTAGCGTAAGAATTTTTCTTACGGAAGAATCAAGACGGGCTTCGGATATTTCATTTCTCTGCACTGCGCTTACTAACGAATCAATTCCCTCCTCAGCATTCGGAGACATTAAGAGCATATCGCAGCCTGCCTGAACGGCTTTCACAGCGGCAACACCGGGATTATATAATTTCGTTAACCCTTTCATGGACATTGCATCCGTAACAACGGCGCCTTTAAATCCCAGTTCATTTTTTAGCAGACCGGTAATAATATTTTTTGAAACCGTTGCCGGAATAGAATCTGTTCCGTCAAATGCCGATGCGTGGATATGAGTCGTCATAATGCACAGAACGCCGGCATCAATTGAGCTTTTAAACGGAACTAATTCAACAGAATCGAATCGCGCCCGCGTAAAATTTACGGATGGAAGTTCAAGATGGGTATCAATATCCGTATCGCCGTGGCCGGGAAAATGTTTTGCCGTTGCAATCAATCCGGCTTCTTGTGTTCCGCGGATAAAGGCACGGGAAAAATCCGCAACAAGTTTCGGGTCTTCACCAAATGAACGGGTATTAATAACGGGGTTTTTCGGATTATTATTAACATCTGCATCTGGTGAATACGTTTGATGAACTCCAAGAGCGCGGGCTTCTTCGGCTACAGCTTTTGCCATTTGGTACGCAAGATTTGTATCCCGCGTTGCACCGAGCGCCATTTGGCGCGGAAATGTTGTTGCACGGTCAATCCGCATGCCGGCGCCCCATTCAAAATCTGCCGTCATAAGAAGAGGAATTTTTGCCGCCGCTTGCATTTTATTGGCATTAACAGGAAACGCATACGGTTCGCCGATGGAAAGATAATATCCTCCGACACCGACATCTTTTACATAGTGCATTATTTTCTGCCAGTTTTCGGAATCTTCAGGAAGATACGGCGACAATGTCCACATAAAAAATAACTGTGCGGCTTTTTCACGGATCGTCATTCCGTTTAAGATGGATTCAACCCAATCCTGTTTTTCTTTCTGTGCAGGTTCTTTGTTTGAAACAACAACAGAAGCAGAAGCCGTTACCTGATGAGTATTTGTTTGAACGGGAGTTTGAATTTCTTTCGGCGAAGAACAGTTTAACGCGAGAAAAATCACAGCAAAAAAAACAATTATACTTCTTTTCATTTCAATCCTTTCCGATTTTTTCCATTGCCATAATAACTGCGCCGTACGCCGGAGATGCCTGCGGCTCGATCAACAATACCTGCGGAAACTGCTGTATAACAAATTTTTTTAACCGTCTGAAAAGAACGGTATCATTCGCAATAAGCCCGCCGATAAATGCCAGCGGAGTTTTTTCTTTTACTTTTCTTTTATTGACCGAATGAATTTTTTCTTCCGACACACGAATATGCTCGCTCAGTTCGGCAACAGCAAAATCAACAATTTCCGAGCAGACGAAATCTCCTTTTTCTGCTTCCGCCAATACCAGCGGCGCAACGGATGCAACTTCAAATGCTTCTTTATACACCGCTGTAATAATTGACTGCTGATCCTTCAATCCAAATTTTTTTGCAATAACTTTTGCCAACGATGTGCGCTCTCCCCGCCCGTCCAAATGCATGGTAACGGCAGAAAGTCCGAGTCTGCCGATAAAATATCCGCTCCCTTCATCACCGAGTATTCTTCCCCACCCGCCGACACGATGGATTTTTTTCTTTGCATCTTTTGCAAAGGCAATAGAGCCGGTACCGGCAATTAAAATTATTCCGGGATTTCCCTTAAATGCGCCTTCCAGAGCAACGCGCGCATCGCTTTCAACAATAATTTTTTTCAGCGAAACACTTTTCTTCACGGCAAATTTTCTTAATCCTGCCGCCATTCGCTTTTGGTCAGAAACCCGTCCTGCGCCGGCTAACCCTAAGGCAACAGCGTCAATTTCTTTCGGCGAACACTTCACGGATTTACAACAATCAAGAATTAAATCAACAATAACCGCAGCGGCTTTTTCCACTCCGATATATTGAAAATTTGATGCCGCGCCGATATGCTCAGCAAAAATTTTTCCGTACTCGTCGGCAATAACAGCATGTGTCTTTGTTCCGCCGCCGTCCATACCGATATAAAATTTTTGTTTCATTTTTTCTTTCCAAATTCTGCAGGAATTTTTACCAATGCCGCAACGAGAAATCCGGGAATTGTGGATGCCATTACCCAAAGGAAAAAGTGCTGATAGCCGATTTGATCTTCCAGCCAGCCGCTGAACATTCCGGGAAGCATCATGCCGAGCGCCATAAAACCGGTGCAGATGGCATAGTGGGCAGTTTTATGCTCTCCTTCGGAAATTAAAATCATATAGAGCATATAAGCAGTAAATCCAAACCCGTACCCAAACTGTTCGATGGCAACCGCAATATTAATCAGATAAAAATTTTCCGGCTGCACCTGCGAGAGATAAACAAACATCACATCAGGCAGATGAATGATTAAGACCATTTTCCAGAGCCAATATTTTAATCCCTGTCTGGAAATAACATAGCCGCCGAGCAGTCCGCCGAGTGTTAACGAAATAACGCCGACGGTTCCGTACACAATACCGACTTCCTGCGTTGAAAGCCCCAGCCCGCCGCTTGTTCTCGGATCAAGAAGAAACGGCGTAACAAGTTTTACCAGCTGCGCTTCGGCAAAACGATAGAGCAGTAAAAAAGCAAGCATAACCCCTATTTCTTTTCGTTTAAAAAACGTCGCAAACGTATTAAGAAATTCTTTCAGAACATCAGAAGCAGTGGTGTTTGAAAGCGTCGCTTTATCGCTGGCAGGATACGGAAGAATAAATTTGTGATAAATAAATAACGCGATAAATATTCCCGCTAAAATAAAAAAGGTAATTGACCAGGCGGTTGGAATGCTTCCGGTTGATTCTTCCAATGTTCCGGCAAGAACAACCAAAATTCCCTGCCCCGTTATCATTGCAATTCTGTAAAACGTACTGCGAACGCCGACAAACGCCGCCTGCTGATGCTCTTCAAGCGCAAGCATATAAAATCCGTCCGCCGCTATATCATGCGTGGCGGAACTGAATGCCATTAACCAGAAAACCGCCAAAGTAAGCTGAAAATAATTCGGAAGAGGAATTGTAAATGCCACTGCCGCAAGCGCCGCTCCAATAATTAACTGAAGCACAACAATCCAAAACCGCTTTGTCTTAAACATATCCACAAACGGACTCCAGAGCGGTTTAATTACCCACGGCAGATACAGCCAGCTGGTGTACAGCGCAATATCGGTATTGGAGATTCCCATTTTTTTATACATAATAACAGAAATGCTCATTACCACAACGTACGGTATTCCCTGTCCGAAATATAATGTCGGAATCCACCACCACGGGGATTTTTGTTTCATCTTATTTCTCCTTTTTTCTACGCAAAGAATATACAGAAGAAGATACAAACCGCAACGAACATAAAATTATTTTGTAAAAATAATTATTAATACAGTTTTTGAAGTTCTGCATTTTTGAAATAATGTTTTACAATTTCTTCTGCCTTAAAACCTTCTACCGCCATTACTGCCGCACCAATTTGGCACAAACCGACTCCGTGTCCCCATCCTCCGCCGGTAAGAATAAACGTATCCCCTACCTTGTTAACAATAAATGCCGAACTGTACAAATGACTTTTTGAAAGCCAGCGGCGAATTTCCAATTCTTTGCCGACAATTAATGTTTTGTTTGAACCGACAATCTTCAGCTTGGTCATTCTGCCGGAAGCGCCTCGCTCTATGGGAATTAAGTTCTCAATTCTGCCGAAATCAATTCCTGATTTCTTACACACAATTTCGGAAAGTTCTTCGGCTGTATAGACAACCTTCCAGCGAAAGAAATCCGTTGTTTCCTGATCGAACGAAGGAAGAATTTGACGCAGAATATTTCCATCCGTTGTATTGCAGAATGCTTCAGGCGACGATGTAATCCAATCGGCTGCTTCGTCTTCGGTTGTTATTTCCTTATACTGATGCTGCACCGAACAAGAAACCGGAACAAGATACGGAATATGCTGTTCCTGCCAGGTTGTTTCAAACGGTTCGGAAATTCCGCCGCACGATTTTGAAAACCGCGCATCGCAGATTTTATTTTCGTACACCAAAAATATTCCGTGCGTTTCATTAACGGCTTGCTGCGCCGCATCGGAAATTATTTTGGTAATTCCGTGATACCGCTGACAATGATCATCCGCGCAGACATCAAAAAGATCGTGGTCTTCGCGGTCGTAATATCGTATCAGCACTTCGTCCGTTCGCTGCGTCCGCTGTGAAGGAATGCCGAGAAGCGAATATTCTTTTTTCATCTCCAGCATCGCCACCAGCCAGCTTCGCGAAGTAATGGCGTGTGCCTTCAGCAAATCCATCGGCGCCGTTGCGCTCATTTCGGATGAGATGACGCTTGCAAGATATTTTTCCACGGAAATTTCATTTACTGCCGTAAGAGTTCCGTCGCTCCGCGCAATAAGATGAAGCGCTCCCTGAAAAATCTGGCTCTCTTTTCTTTCCCAATGAAAATTTATCCCGAAGATAACATCGTTCAATAAAAATTCACCCTCGTTTACGGGCCGGCAGTAAATTTCGGCAGCGCACAGCAGTTCTATATCCTTTCCGCCGTAGAGAATAATCTTTCCCTCTTTTACAACCGCACGAAATTCTCCTGAAACCACAACATCCTCAGTGATTTTATATTTCTCACGAAACGCGCCGCTGACTTCCGTATAGCGGTCGATGATACCAACTTTTATTTTTGGTTCTGAAGAAATCATATATTTTCTATAATTGATTCAACGTGTTGTTTTGTTAAAGAAACTTCCCGAAAAATATTTTCAATAAGCGCCGCATCTGCCCTTAAAAAATCTTTTTCCATCGGCGTTACAATCAATCCGCCGATATCCACAGAAGCGGGACTGATAAGAATTTTTTCTTCTCCTTCTTTAAAATAAACATCCGGACGATGCTTTGAGCGAAAGATGATAATAATTTTCCATTTCTGATCTTCAAAAAAACAAATAACATTCAATAATGGCTCATCATCAACATGTAAAATTTTCCGTGCAGCGGCAACAACAGAATGAAATACCGCTTCCAGTTTCTGTGCGTTTTCTCCTTCCAGCACAAGAACAGAACGGTCAAGATCTTTTAAACTGTACCATTCCACGCCGTTCTTTTTGTTGTAAAAATATTTCCGTTCCATGTTATGTAATTCGTGTTCAATCGGAATTAACCCCTTCGGCGATGCCTGAAAGTGCATATGGTCGGGGGCTGAAGCGCCGCATTTCGGTCCGTTATAAAAGACGGAAAATTCCGGTGATAACTCTTTGGCAAATTGCAGCAATGAAGAAACATGGTCTTCAATAGACTGCGGAATGTGGCGAACATTTGAAATAGTGAAATGATGTTTAAAAATCGGCATGGGATTGCATAGTATAAGAAACTTTTCATCTACTAAAATTCCCTGTTGTTCCGCCGGAAGATTTTCCGTACACAAAAAACATTTTCGTTCGGCAATTGATTGAGCGTCAACTTTGGCGCCGGTGCTGACGATACGTTTGGGATTGAATTGAATGACTGTCCGGTAAGAATGACACTGCACGGTTTTCAGCTGCACCGAGTCCAGTGCGGCAATGCCCTCCGAAAGCATCTTCCAAGTTCTGCGCTGTTCTTCGTATAACGAAAGTGCAAGCTCATGCAGCGGCTTTCCCTGCTGAGGAAACACTGAAAAGATTTGTGTATCAAGCATTATAGAATAGTTCGGTATCCGATGAGATGATTGACTGTTGTTTCCCCCATGACAAACGGCGCTTCGGCGGTAAATTCAAAACCCAATTTTTTATACCACGCAAGAGTCTTTACATTTTTTTCCATTACGCCGAGCCAGACCTGTGAAAAATTTCTCTCTTTTGCATATGATTCACAGATTTTTAAAAGCTCTATTCCAATTCCTTTTCCCTGAAATTCCGGAAGCACATATAAGGATTCCACATAAAAATTTTTATCGTCACCGTGAATTTTTGCGCGGGCATAACCGGCAAGCTGCCCATGAATTTCGGCAACAAAATTCCAGGTCGTCGTTTCATCCGCCATTTCACGAAAGCGCGATTCGGAATAATAATTGTTAAAGTACCACTGAATATCCTGTATCGGAATAAATTCAGCATAGGCGGCAACCCAGGTATTGAACAGCACGCTTTGAATCTGCGGAATATC
>JACFMZ010000192.1 GCA_019455105.1 Bacteroidota bacterium
TTTGATGTGCGGATTCGTTTCGAAAAACAATATCGCGACAGTGACGAGAAAATAGGAGATATTCTGATTCCCGCGGCGGGTGGTCAAAAAGTTCCGTTGAAGGAAATTTCTACTATTAGTTACATTACCGGTCCAACCTTTATTTACCGCGAAGGGAGTAGTCGGTATATCGCTGTCGGTTTTAGTATCGAAGGGCGGGATTTGGGAAGCACCATTGCCGAAGCAAAAAAGAAAGTAGCGGAAGAAGTACACATTCCGTCGAAACACAAAGTAGTGTGGGCAGGAGAATTTGAGAGTAAAGAAAGAGCCAGCAAACAACTTGCGGTCATCGTGCCGGCAGTTCTGTTACTGATTCTCTTCTTGCTGTACTTCAATTTCGGAACAATAAAAGATACCTTGATTGCCGCGAGCACAATTCCTTATGCTTTTATCGGCGGCTTTATTTCACTGTGGGTAACGCAAACTATTTTCGGAATTTCGGCGGGAATCGGATTCATTATTTTATTCGGAGTGAATACGATTAACAGTATCATTCTAATAGCCGTAATGAAAGAAAACATGCGAAAAATGCCTTTGAAAAAAGCAATATCTGAAGGCGTTTACAGTCGCATCCGACCCATTGTGATGATTGCGCTTATGGGGTCATTAGGACTTTTGCCGGCAGCGCTATCAACCGGTATGGGTTCAGAAATTCAGAAACCTTTAGCAATTATGATTGTGGGCGGCTTGATTATCTGCATGCTTCTATCGCTCACCGTTTTGCCACAGGTATTTTATCTGGCTTACAGGCGGAAGGATAGACTATAATAACTTAAATTCGGATTTTAAATTTTATAGGTTGAAAAATTGCGGAGATATGAGTTTCAAGAAATCAATAAAATACCCACCCAAGCTATGGGAGGCATTGCTGTTTCTTTTTCTTATTGTTCTAAGTTACGTCTTGTTTGCAGGAAGAAAAGAGGGCATTTTCCGATTTGAATTTTTCGAACGGATGATGCCTTCATTCTATTCGCACATATCCAATTTTTCCTTGAGCTTCATTTTGATGATGACCATTGGTTTCATCTGGAGTATGATGGGAATTAAATTTTCCTATGTGTTCTACGTG
>JACFMZ010000111.1 GCA_019455105.1 Bacteroidota bacterium
TTTCCGAAACGACGATGGCATGCTGTTCAAATTGTGAAATGAGCCGTCCCTGATGAATGTTGCGGATAATTCTGTTCTTCACATCGGCAACATCATGCGCCCGCTCGCGCAGATATTCATCCGGCGAGTTTGTCATTAATTTCTGGTATTTGGAAATTTCGTGATGAACAATAAATTCCGCGCTCTTTTTATCTTTGGAAATCCGTTTCTTAATTGTTCCGAGAAGAATCTGATCGTCGAGAATCATCATCTGCGCTTCAAAAATTTTTGCTTTATGAACGCCGATTTTTTTTTCTGTTAAATCATAAATTTTCTGCAGTTCTTTCTGCGAACGGGTAATCGCCTGCTCCAGACGTTCAATTTCCTGCGGAACTTCCGAATCGGTAATTATTTTTTCTTCAACACGGGGCAGTTGTTTTGTAAAGACAAACGCATTGCCCATAATAATCCCCGGTGAGGCGGCAACGCCGTGGTATATTTTTTCTTCTTGCTCAATCATTGTCTGTACTTCTTTTTTCATTTGCTTTCATCGCCGTAAAAAAGCCGGCAACCTCTTTCCTGTATGCTATACTTCGTCAAAACCTCTGTTAAACAGATGAACAATGGCTTCGGCGGCTTCCTGTTCATCCGGACCATCGAACCGCAGCAGTAATTTTGAGCCTTGTTCGGCGGCAAGAGTCATTACTCCGATAATACTTTTTCCGTTTATTTCCATTTCGTCTCGCATAATAAAAAACTCCGACTGAAATTTTGCCGCAAGTTTTACTAATGCCGCCGCCGGACGCGTGTGCAATCCTGCTTTATTCCGGATGGTGATTTCTTGTTCAATCATTCTAAAAATTTCTGTTCAATACCCAATGGGAAAATTTATATAACATCTCTGCCGCTGTTCCGGCGCGCAGTTTCTCTAACTGTATGTTTGCCTGACGAATATCCCGGTCGACGGCATTTCTCGCCAGCTCCAGTATTCCGTATCGTTCATAAATTTCTTTCACTGCCGGAATTGTTGCACAGGAAATTTTTTTCTTACGGAGAATATTCTCGATCAGCTTTTTATCTTTCCCCGCTGCCCGCTCCGCCGCCCGCAGAAGCAGAAATGTTTTCTTCCCTTCCAGAATATCCCCGCCGATCTTTTTTCCGAACTCTTTTTCGTCCGCCGTAATATCCAAAAGATCATCCTGAATTTGAAACGCGCGGCCGAGAAAATTTCCGTACGAACGGAGCGCGCGCGTTTCCCGCTCCGTTGCACCGCCGATTAATGCACCGATTTCGGCGGATACCGCAAACAGCTTTCCGGTTTTTTTTGAAATCATCAGCAGATAGTCGTCAATCGTAATATCTTTGACGGTTTCAAATTCTTTATCATATGCCTGCCCTTCGCACACTTCAACAACACCGTCGGTAAACACATCGGCAATGCGGCTGATTGCTTTGGATTCTGTTTTTAATAATTCACGATAGGCATAGGCAATTAATTCATCGCCCACAAGAATGGCAACATTCTCATCCCATTTTGTATGCACCGTCGGTTTGCCGCGGCGGGATTCCGCATGATCCATAATATCATCATGCACAAGAGTGAAGTTGTGCATAATTTCAATTGCTGTTGCGGCATGGAGCGCTTCTTTTGCCGTGCCTCCCGCCGCTTTGCACGAGAGCATAATAAGAATCGGGCGAATCCGCTTTCCGCTGGAAGAAAGGATATATTTCATCGGTTCGTAGAGCGATGCCGGCTCCGCTTTTCGCACAATAGAATGAAGCCGCTGATCAACCAGCGCGCGGTAGGTGTTATAGGTTTTCGTAAATGCGTTCATGAAAATATGATCTACAATGCCGCCGAATTTTTCGTTCGGCAGATTTTTTTATGTATTTTTTTTCAGATGTGAATTGTATTGTAATTCCTCTATTGATGAGGCGCCGATTAAGAACATTGCTCCCTGTAATTGACGACGCCATAAAGAAATTTTTTTCTTTAATCCGCTTTTTCCGTTCTTCATTAATGCGGTAATCATCGGCCGGGCAGAGGCGGTCAGATCGGCGCCGAGCGCAATTGCCTTGGCACACTCCACGCCGTTGGTTATTCCGCCGGAAGCAATAACGGAAAGCTTTTTCACTTCTCCTTTTAATTGAACAACTTCGTTCAGCGAATCCACCGTTGCAATGCCCCAATCCCAAAATGGATTCCAATCTTCCTGAGCATCTTTTCGCCGAAGAATTTCCACGCCCGCCCAGCTTGTTCCTCCGGCGCCGGCAACATCAAGATATTGCACGCCGATATTCACCAGCCGGCGCGCAGTATCGCCGGAAATTCCCGCGCCGATTTCTTTAACAATTACCGGAACGGAAAGTTCTTTCACTAATTTTTCAATTCCCGAAAGGACGCCGCGGAAATTTGTATTCCCTTCCGGCTGTAAAAATTCCTGCAGAGGATTTAAGTGAACAGCAAATCCGTCCGCGTGAATTAATTCCGCAAGGCGGAGAACCGGCGAAAAATCTTTCATCTGCGCTATTTCCGGCGCGCCGATATTTCCCAACAGCGGAATTGAAGGAGCGGCTTTTCTGGCAATACGAAAACTTTCGTGGTACAGAGAATTTTCCATTGCCTGCCGCTGACTTCCGACTCCCATAGGAAGCTGAAATTCTTCGCATGCTTCCGCCAGCAGACGGTTGATACGAACCGCTTCCTGATATCCTCCCGTCATACACGAGAGTAACAGCGGAAAAGAAATTTTTTTTGAAAGGAAAACTGTTTCCGTGCTGATTTCAGAAAAATTTATTTCCGGAAGCGCGTTGTGCTCAAATTCATACTGTTGAAAGCCCGCGCTTTTTCCGCGGAACGAAACATTTTTCTTTACGGTAAGTTCAACGTGTTCGCGTTTGCGCGACGGTGTTTTTGTTTTTTTCATCGAAGAAAGTATAGAGAAAACTCATTCGAGAATCAAGAAAGAATAGTGTGGAAAATACAGAACGTTTAATGAATCTGGTGTCTTATTTTTTCATATTTTTCTTTTTTCAAAAAATCAATCGGGCGCAGTGCCATAATTCCGCTGACGATTCCTTTAAAAACAATTTCCCCAAAAATAATGGAAAGCACTTCGGTAAACGGAAAGACGCCGAGAAAAGCAATGGAATTAAAGAGCACGCTGTCCAACGGAATGCTGACCGAATTACTTTTCAATACCCGCATTGCCCATGTTTCGGAAATATTTTTCTGATAAATTTCGGTATCCGCCGTTTCCGCAAGAATAATAGAGATGAACGAAGCGAGGATAATTCTCCACATTACGGCGCCGAGAATGGTAATTACCAGATTCGCTAAAGCGGCAACGGCGATCATGATATACACTTTTCTTCTGCCGAGTTTATGATGCACGCGGTCGCGCATGGTAAAGGTAATGCCGAAAATAAATGTCGCAATGGATACTTGTCCGAACACGGGAAAATAAATAAACCACGTTGCGGTGTAGTTAGCGCTAAGTGTGGCAAGTATATAGATAAGGGCGTAAATCATTTTTTAAAAATAGAAAATAAATTTTTCGTCTTTCGCCATACAAAAAATCCCTCGCGTAAGGCGAGGGATTTTCTTCGTCGGGAAGACAGGATTCGAACCTGCGACCCCCTGCTCCCAAAACAGGTGCTCTAGCCGGGCTGAGCTACTTCCCGAATGTATATTGTGCGAAAAGGCGTAATCAATATAAAAAATTTTTGGAAAGAATAAAAAACAAAAGGAACGCCGGCATATTATTATTCCGTTGATTAATGAAAATGTTTTTTCACCATTGGAATTACTTTTCCGGCAAACATTTCAATGGTGTACATCAGCTCTTTGTGCGAAGGAGCTCCCACATCAATATGAGCGATAAATCGCGTTATGCCGAACATTTCGATAGTTGCAATTAACTTTTCGGCAACATCTTCCGCGCTTCCCATAAACAGAACGCCGTTTAAATTCATGCCGTGTTCAAATTGTTCTTTGGAATACGATCCGGGCCAATGTCTCTCCTTGCCGATCTTATCCATTTGAAAGGCATACGCCGGAAAATAATTTTTTACCACCAAGTCTTTCGATTCGCCGATATAGGTGTGCGTGTGAATTCCGATTTCCATGCTGCGAAGATCGTGCCCCGCTTGTTGATACTGCTCTTTATAATATTCCACCAGCGGAAGAAAGTTTCGCGGAGATCCGCCGATAATGGCAAACATAATCGGCAAGCCGAGATGTGCCGCACGATGCACCGATTCCGGCGTACCGCCGACGGCAATCCAGACAGGAATTTTTCTTTTCGGTTTCGGAAAAAGCATTTGGTTTTTTAACGGCGGACGAAACTGTCCGCTCCAATTAATTTTTTCTCCGCTTCTCAGTTTCAACAAGAGATCTAATTTCTCCGAAAACAATTCATCATAATCCTGCAGGTTCTGCCCGAACAGAGGAAACGATTCAATAAAACTTCCTCTTCCCGCCATAATTTCCGCCCGCTCTCCGGAAAGCAGATCAATCATGGAATAATCCTGATACAGTTTTACCGGATCGGCGGAGCTGATAACATTAACGCCGCTGGAAAGAATTATATTTTTTGTTACGGTTGAAACCGCCGCCAACAAAGTTTCCGGCGAAGAGACAACATAATCTTCGCGGTGATGTTCGCCGATGGCAAACAAATCAATGCCCAGTTCATCGGCAAGTTTTACTTCTTCGATAATTTCTTTTAAGCGCAGTTCAGGGCTGCGGTATTTTTTATTTTGAAAATCATATCCTGAATCGCCGAACATTCCAATGCCGAATTTCATAGGTATTCTTTCAATATTATTCTTGAGAAGTATTTTGCTTTTTTGAAATAACGGCGGCATCAACACTCGCCGCTCCGCCTCCCATAATCATAGAAGCGATAAGCAAACCGAACAAGAGTATAAAATATTCCAGCCCTTCTCCCTGCCCTGCGGCTTTCTGCCAATTCATAAAAAAGCGGCTGACACCGATATCCACAATTAACACGCCGATAAAATTGAAGGAAAGAGAGAGCGCCGCCAAACGGGTGAACGCACCGAACGCCAGCAAAAGAGAACCGAAAAATTCAACGGCAATAACAAGCAGAGCCAACATCCACGGAATATGAATCATCTCCGTAAAAAAATACATTGTCTCGGAAAATCCTCTGCCGCCGAACCAGCCGAGCAGTTTTTGTGCGCCGTGCGGAAATATTGCCGCCGCAACCGCCAGCCGCACAATAAGCGCCGCAATATTCTTACTGTTTGTTTGAAGCAGCCGATTGATAAATGGTTTCATCTTTTTTCTCCTTAAAATTTTTTGTATCCGCCGGTGGTATTGTTGGTATTAACTGAATTACCGGCAATAATGTTCCGATAAAAATTTATTTTCTTTTAAGATAAGAATTTTTTTAATATCTCCCTTCTGCGATAAACAAAAATCCCCTGCCCGAATTATCTTCAAGCAGGGGATTGATAGTTTATATTCAGCGTAAAACGGCTTTTACTTCATCAATAACATCTTCTTTACTACGCGGTTTGTCGGCGTTTGTAAAACGTATAAATACATTCCGCTGGCTAAGCCGTTGGCATTAAACTGCACATTATACGTTTGTCCGGATTGTGCCGTTTCGTTAAATAATGTTGTTACTTCTTTTCCGGTAATATCAAACACTTTCAGCGTTGCATGCTCTGTCTGCGGTACCGAGAAATTAATGGTCGTTGTCGGGTTAAACGGATTGGGATAATTCTGACCGAGCGTAAAGCTTTCCGGACCTTTTGCAACAACAACTTCTACAACATTGCTGTAGGTAAATGCACCGGTTCTATCTATTTGTTTTAACCGGTAACCAATTGAGCCGTTGGCTTTTACCACATCGCTGTAGCGGTATTCTTTAATGGTGTTCGATGTTCCGGCTCCTTCTACAAATCCGACTTTTACCCACTCGCTGCCGAGACGGCGTTCTACTTCAAAACCGGCATTGTTCGTTTCGGTTGCGGTTTTCCATTGTAATTCTACATTGTTTCCTTTGCTGACTGCCGTAAAGGAGGTGAGTTCAACAGGAAGCCAATAGTTTGAACCGCTGGAACTTGGATTTACTCCAATACCTGTGCTGGAAAAACTTATTCCGTGAGTAAGTGTTTTGGGCGTGCTTCCGTTGGAAGGATTATCGCCGGGAACGCGAGCCCACATATAATTTGCACTACCATTGTTGTTCCACATTACCAAACCAAGTTTTGTGGAAGCGCTCGGCGTTACGCCAAGTGTTGACCAGGCAACACGCAGACGGACTTCACCGTTACTATCATCAAAGATAATTTTAGAACTGATATTATCATTGCCATCGGTTCGGCTTACCCAATTCCAGTTTCCGCCGGAAACATTATACACTTCAAAAGCATTTCCATTGGTTACCGGGCTTCCGTAATAGGCTGAATTATTTTCGTACACTACATAAAAATCCGGACTGGGTGAACCGCTGAGAAAATCTATGTTATCAATTGCCGATGATGTTCCGTTTATTCCATCCGGATCTGTATCTATTGCCGCATAAAACAAATCAGAAGAATAATTTGTCCGTCCGCCGCTCCAGCCTAAGTACAAATATGATGCATCCCAGTGAGCATAAAATTGTGCACCGCCGTCGGTACCCAGCAAGCCATTGTTGCCGAATGCTGTAGCATTATTCACAGAAGCGGACATTGTTACGGTATGCATTGCCAACGGATAAATGAGCGTTGATTTTTCATCCGCACCCATATAAGGATATGTAGAGTTTCTCGAATCTCCTTCAATATCTTTATCGTACGGGCTGCTAAGCGGCGTACCGACTAAATTATTATCTCCTATTGAACCTCCTGCAAGCGATAAATCTGTAGCAGAGGTGAATGTAACCGCAACGGATTTTGAATGTGCATCTTGAGAAGAGGCAGACTGCCAGTCTGAAATAGTTTTATTGTTAGTACCATTATAAAATCCAGCATAACCAGAATCAGCACCAGAAGTATAATAAAGATTATTGTTATTCGAAGTAAATGTACCTGTCGAACCAGCGCGACGAATACAGAATGTTTTCATAGCGGTTTCATTTGTTATTACAATGTTATTTTTTACATTCATCACAGCTGAAGCACCAGGAGACGCCTCAGTTGCTGCAGCCGAAGCGAATGCAATACCTGAAATAAAATAACCGCTCCTTACTGTCATATTTGTCATCTCTGGAATAACAATTGTATTATAGTAAACATTTGTTGTGCTGCTCCCTGTTTGACGGATCCCATATATTTTTACACCTTGTACAGTAGATGTTGCAATGCTAAATCCTGTTATAAAATTATTATAAATGTTAACAACTTTAGGTGATGCATATTGATTATCTATACCAATAATTCCATTACTTGCAGATGGACCTGCCGTTGTATTCCAAATTTTAGCTTGGACAATTTTATTATTAAAAATATTTACGGTACCAGCAGATGACGTACCTGTTGTTAAATAAATCGTAGCTGCGGCTCCAGTACCCAATTGGCAATCATGTGAAATAGTATTACCACTAATTTCACCATCACTAACGTAATTATACATTATTGCACGTGTTGCTCGAGCAAAAATATAGCAATTCCGTATAGTTGCTCCAGTACAACCACCAGCGGGTGAACCTGAAACACTAAATTGCACTCCCATTGCGCCGTTTGCAGATGCACCAATTATAGAATCATTCTCTGCGACAAAATTATCAGGTGGTGCATTTGTAACATAATGTGTTACCATTATAGCAGCAGTAGCATTGCCACTTGTACTTCTATTAACGATAATACAATTTTTTATAGTAATATTATCATTATTACCAAAAATTCTAAACACGGATTTTTGTGAAGATGTAGCAGAACCTCGTATTGTTAAATCCCTTGTTGTACCACTTTCCGTATTAGATCCGTCAATTATAACATAATTAGTCGGTACAAGATTTGTGTTAACTTGTGTTGGAGAACCAATAACCCAGTGTCCATCTATTGATGATCCGCCAGCATTTGTTGTTAATGTTAAGTCAATTATTGCCGTGACGCCTGTTGAGGGCTTAAATGTAATCTTATTCGTTTCACTTGTACCTGTACATCCAAGGGAAATGTCGGCACTCTCCGTATAAGTTTTGCTTTCCGTAAGGTAAAAAATACATGGACCTGACACGCCGGATGCATTCAATGAGTCAACTGCCGCTTTTACGGTTGCAAAATCAGGATTACCACCACCTGGTTTCGTACCAGCTCCACCAATATAATATGTCCCACTCAACTGCGCCGCCGCAGGAAGCGATAAAACAAAAAAGAACAGCACGGTAAGAATTTTTTTCATACTTAACTCCTTACTTTAAATGTATAATGATATAATGTGAATTGCTGTTGACAATCCCCGAAAAAACAACAATAAATATTTATACTGGTAGTATAATTTTAGGTAAGGGGGAAATACAACATCCTACATTGTAAGTAGGATATTGTATTACGTATTATTGATTAGTCGAATATTAAAAAGAGTCGAATAATAAGCAAGAAATAAATGCAGAAGATTTTTTTATTTTTTTACAGGGTTTGCAGCAATTTTTATACCGCAGGAAGGGTGTTTTTATAATAGGTGGTTCAGGCGCGTGTTTACTCCCTTAAACTTATTAAATCTTCCGGCGGCTTGGCGAAAACGATAATCAACTTAGAAAAGTGTATAATAAATGAGTGTAAAACGAGAAATATTACGCTTTTTTAAGTTGGTCAAGTCTTATTTGTTGTGTAAAATATTTGGAGGTTATTCACGCTACCAGT